>VAZF01000651.1 GCA_005888425.1 Alphaproteobacteria bacterium | reverse complement strand
CCCTCGGCGAGATTGCGCGGCAGCTGGCCCCCGACTCGCCGACCCTCGGCGATCGCGTCCCCGGGCTCGATGCGGAAGGCTGGTTTCGCACGTCGCACATGACCTATCCCTACGGCATCCAGATTGCCGTCTTGCGGGTCGATGGCGACACCGGCGCGGTGACGGTCGAGCGCTATCTCGTCGCTTACGACATCGGGCGCGCCATCAACCCAATGCTGGTCGAGGGCCAGCTGGTCGGCGGTGTCGTGCAGGGGCTGGGCGGCGCCCTCTATGAGGAGTTCCGCTACGACGAACGCGGCGAGCCGCTCTCCGTCACCTTTGCCGACTACCTGATGCCGACGCTGCGGGAAATCCCACCGATCGACGTCTTGCTGACCGAAGACGCGCCCAGCCCGCTCAACCCCCTTGGCATCAAGAGCGCGGGCGAAGGCGGCATCACGCCGGTGGGTGCGGTCATCGCGGCGGCAATCGACGACGCGATCGGCCTGCCCGGCGGCGTGACCCAGCTTCCGGCGACACCGCAACGGGTCAAGGCGCTGCTTCGCCGGCGCCGGGAAACCCAAGCCGCAACATGACTGGTCCGCTGCTGACCCTGCTGAACGCGCAGTCGCTGGCTGCGTACACGGCTTCCGGGTATTGGGGCGACGAAACGCTCTACGCCGTTGCGGCGCGGCATGCACGGTCGACACCAAACAGCTTCGCCGTGCGCGACCGTCATCGCCGGCTGACCTATGCGGAGCTGGTCGAGGCCGCCGCTCGCCTCGCAGCCGGCTTGGCAGCGCGCGGCATTCGCTCGGGTCAGCGTGTCGCGGTCTGGCTGCCGAGCCGGATCGAGACTGCGATCGCGCTCCTCGCCTGTTCGCGCAACGGCTATGTGTGCTGCCCGTCGCTGCACCGGAACCACACCGCTGCCGAGGTTATCGCTCTGGTGGACCGGATGCGGGCCGCTGCGGTAATCGCCGATCCCGGTTTTGGCGCCGATTCCGACCGGCATGACCTCTTCGAGGAGCTTGCTGATCGCGATTTCATTCACGGGACCCACCGGATCGGTGCGGCCGACGCGGCGCCATTTGCGGATTTGCCCGGCGACCGGGAGGAATTAGCGGCGAGCCACGATCCCAACCAGATCGTGTATTTGCCTTTCACCTCGGGCACCACCGGAACACCGAAGGGCGTCCTGCACAGCGACAACACCCTGCTTGCAACCGCGCGGATGATGGCGCGCGACTGGCGGCTCGAGGGCGCTGTGCTCTGCACGCTGAGCCCGCTGTCGCACAATCTCGGCCTCGGCGCGCTGATCACCGCGCTCGCCGGCGGCGGCGAGCTTGTCGTGCATGATTTGCCGCGCGGCGGCAGCCTGGTCGACCGTCTGGAGGAAACCGGCGCGGCTTTTCTGTTTGGCGTACCGACCCACGCTTTCGACCTGCTGGCCGAAATGCGCACCCGCGGCCTGCGGCATCTGGGAGCGGTGCGTGGCTTCCGCATTTCCGGCGCGGCGGCGCCCGCATCCCTCATCGCCGATCTGATGCGCCACGGCGTGACGCCGCAAAGCGGTTACGGCATGACCGAGACGTGCTCCCACCAATACACCCGACCCGACGACCCGCCGGAACGCATCATCGAGACGTGCGGGCGCGCCTGCGACGGGTACGAGGTTCGCATCTGGCGGCCGGACAATCCCGACATCGAAGCCGCACCGGGCGAAATCGGCGAAATCGGAGGTCGCGGCGCCAGCCTGATGCTCGGCTATTTCGACAACCAGGCGGCGACCGAGGCCG
>VAZF01000650.1 GCA_005888425.1 Alphaproteobacteria bacterium | reverse complement strand
AAGATGATCTTCCGCACAGCCATCGAAGAGATCATCGTGCGCACTGACCAGGATAAAAAGAGCCTTGAGTTGGTGATTCACTGGAAGGGAGGCGCGCATACGCAACTCGCGATGGAGCGGCCGCGTTCCGCAACCGAAACCGCCACGCCTGTGGAGGCGCTGGAGATCATTCGTCGTATGGCTGTTCGCTACGGCGATGACCAGATTGCCTCTGTGTTGAACCGACGCGGCTATTCTACCGGCAAAGGGATGCGATGGAATCAGATTCGCGTGGCGACGGCCAGGCGCAACCATTCCATTGCCGGTCAAAAGCGAGCTCTGCCTGATCCGGAGAGAGTTAGCTTGAGCCAAGCTGCGCGAATATGTGGCGTCAGTCATCGCACGATCGAACGGCTGGTGGAGGCCGGTCTGTTAAAGTGCGAACAAGTAACTCCTCGTGCACCCTGGGAAATTCGCCGCACTGATTTGGATGCCGAACCCATTCGCGGGATTATTGACCGCCTCCACCGCACTGGCAAACTAATTTTGCAAGGGGGCTGCGCGGAAGATCAGCTTGCCTTGTTCATTGAAAATGCAGGAGATGATAATGCCAGGCATCATGAGTGAGGGTTCTGGGTCAGTGCCGATCCCCAAGTGTGCAGCACGGCGGTGAGCCCGATGCGGGCGCCGAGGTGCTTGGGGTCGGCCGCAATCGTGATCAGGGTCTCGGCGGCGGTTTTGAGCAACAGGTCATAGATGACCGCCTGGTTGTGATAGGCGATGTCGACGATCGGCCCCGGCAGGGTGAAGACGACGTGGAAATAGGGCACGGGCAGCAGTTCGGCCTGGCGATCGGCGAGCCACTCCTTGGCAGCGGCAGCCTGGCACTTCGGGCAGTGCCGGTTGCGGCAGGAGTTGTAAGAGATGCGCAGGTGGGCGCAGGCTTCGCAGCGTTCGACATGACCGCCCAACGCCGCCGTTCGGCAGCGCTCGATCGCCGACATCACCTTCAGTTGGCCGAGGCTCACATGGCCGGCGTGGGAGGCACGCCAAGCCGGCCCGTGATGACGGAAGATGTCCGCCACCTCGACCGCCGACCGCGGCAACGGCCGCGCTTAGCCGGGCATCTTCAGCAGGAGATCGAGTGGGCTCGTCACCTCGCCAATCGCGCTGATGGCGACGCGGGTGTAAAGCGCCGTCGTGTCGAGCTTCTTGTGTCCGAGCAGAACCTGGATGACCCGGATATCGGTCTTCTGCTCCAATAGATGCGTGGCAAAGCTGTGCCGCAGCGTGTGAACACCGACACGCTTTGTAATCCCGGCACGGGCCGCTGCCAGGCGAACGAGCCGGTGCAGCTGGCGCGCACTCATGTGCTGCCCGCGATAGCCGGGAAACAGCCAGCGCTGGCCGGGAGCCATCCATCCCTTGTTGCGCGCGACGCGCCACCATTCGCGCAATAGCTCGAGAAGGTTGGGCGAGAGAATGACATACCGGTCCTTCTTGCCCTTGCCCTGTTCGACCCGGATGACCATTCGGTCGCTGTCGATATCGGTGAGTTTGAGCGATACGGCCTCCGATGACCGCAGGCCGGTGGCATAAGTCAGGCTCAGCGCCGCCTTATGCTTGATGTTGGTCGCCGACGCGAGGAGCCGACCGACCTCTTCCGGGCTGAGAACGACGGGCAGGCGGCGCGGCTCGCGGACCGACACGACCGCGTCGGCAAGATCGCGGCGCTTCAGCGTGACCTTGAAGAAGAACCGCAGCGCGGTGGCACTGACGTTGACGGTCGGCACCGTCGTTCCGATTGACGCCAACCACACCTGATAGCGATGGACATCCTCGGCGGTGGCCTTGTCGGCAGACTGGCCCAGGAAATCGGCAAACCTTTTGACGTGGCCGATATAGTGGTGCTGAGTCTTGGGGCCAAGCCGCCGGATCGCCATGTCCTCGATCAGTCGTCGGCGTAACGGACTGATGGCCTTGTCGCTCATTGGGGGCTCCTGTCTTGGGTGAGGTTCTAGGCCCCTCAATCTTCAAGGCAGGATGCCTGCTTCCCGCTACTCCATGTCTTGCCACCAATTACCGCGAGAGCGGTTTAGTCCTTCGGCAGGCAGCAGCCTTCCGCCCATCAGCCGGAAGCCGAGTGCGTTGAGATCGGGAACAATCAGCCTGTGGCCGAGGCGCTTCGACAGCCATTGCACGAGATGGGCCTCTTC
>VAZF01000649.1 GCA_005888425.1 Alphaproteobacteria bacterium | reverse complement strand
CCGCCCTCGAATTCACCTACCTCGCCCGCCAGCTGATGGACTAACCGTAATCCGGCGTCCCGGCGCAAGCCGGGACCCACCATTCAGCTGTTCCTGCCTCTCACAAGTAGTCCCGGCTTCGCCGGGAAGCCGGTTACGGAAGGACGATTTGGGAGAGGTTCAAATCGGCCCAAAGCTGGTCTAGTGTGCAGTTAAATCTGAACATCGTTCAAGCCCCCGGAGGGACGAGGTCATGATCAACAAATTCGCCACCGTCTATGCCGGCCACATCGATTTCCCCGATCACGGGCAGAACGCGACCCCGGCCAATGAGCGGCGCTTCAACAACGACCAGCTCGCCGGCGTCTATGACAAGCTCGAAGCGATCGCCAAGACGATGGACCGCTTCGGCTTCGACACGCTGTGGCTGGCCGAGCACCATTTCCAGCACGAAGGCTACGAGTGCCTGCCCAACATCCTGATGTGCGCGGTGCATCTGGCGCATGTCACAAAGCAGCTGAAGATCGGCTGCGGCTTCAACATCACCCCGATGTGGCACCCCTTGCGCCTCGCCGAGGATTTCGCGACCGCCGATCTGTTGACCAAGGGCCGCACCGTGTTCGGCGTCGGCCGCGGCTATCACAGCCGCGAGGTCGAGACCTTCGGCGCGCCGATCATCGACCAGAACGCCAATCGCGAACTCTTCGAGGAGCAGGTCGAGATCCTGTTCAAATCGTTCAACAGCGAGAGCTTCTCGCATAAGGGCAAGCACTACACCTTGCCGCCGGAGGTGCCGTATCGCGGCTATCAGCTGAAGGAGCTGACCTTGGTGCCGCGGCCGGTCAACCGGCCGGTCGAATGCTGGCAGCCGGTGGTCAGCGCCAGCGCGCGCGGGCTCGATTTCATGGTTCGCCACAACATCAAGGGCGCGGTCGGCGGCGGTGCCGCGACGATGCAGGGCGGCCCGATCCAGGCCTACAAGGACGCCGCGGCCCGCGCCGGCAAGGAGTGGAAGCTCGGCGAGAATTTGATGGTCGGCGTCCACGGCTATATCGGCAAGACGCGCGAGGAGGCGGTACGCCGGCTCGTGCCGCTCTACGAAGAGCACGTCAAGATGTTCGCGCCGTTGGGCTTCGTGCCCGGCCTGACCCCCGATCAGATCGCGGCGGTCGCGCGGCGCGGCAACTGGGACGCCGCCGGCGTGCCAAAGGTCGAGCATTTCATGGGGCTCGGCTCGTGGTTCGCCGGCACGCCCGATGATCTCGTCGTGCACCTCAAGGGCATCGAGGAGAAATACCCCGGCATGGAGCACATCAATTTCTCCTCGCCGCTGACGACGCCGAAAGACATCATGCTCGAGCAGTTCCAAGTGGTCGCCGAGGAAGTCATGCCGCATTTCCGCGGCAGCTCGGTGCACGCCGCTGCCGCAAAATGACCCGGAGGATCATCCCGGGGCGCGGACGTCAGCCCGCAAACCCGGGTTCCATGTCGACGCGGTGAAATACAAAGGGCCGGTCTCGCGAGACCGGCCCCTTTGCCTCAGCTTGCCGCGCTGCGCTGCTATTGCGGCGGCACACTACCAATAAACTGTTGGTTCGGCTGGACCGGCGGCCCGTTGTTCGGGCAGTCGTCGGTGTTCGCGTAGATGTACCGGTTCGCCCCGACTGCTTGGCTATTCAACAACGCCACTTTGGAGAATCCGGCGCATCCGTTCTGCGCCGCGTTGCAGGCGCGGCTCTGCGGCAGCGAGCTCAGATAGGCGTAGATCGCCTTGAGTTCGGCGTCCGTCATGCTGTGGTAGGTCGGCCACGGCATGGCCTGCAACACGTCAGCGTTAAAGCTGTGGCCGGCACCCGGCGCCTCGGGTTGGGGGAATGTCGTCGGAGAACAAATCGGATCGGCCGCGCCGCCATAGCTGGGCGGGTTCGGCTTGCTGCAGGAGATATCCTTGCCCGTGCGCATGACCTGGATGAATTCGGCTTCGGACAGGCCGCGCGGCTTGCCGCTGTCGTCGGGCGTCAGATTGCGCGACATGAAGAAGCCAAAGCAGCGCCCGCCGGCGAGGAAATGGTTGTACGGGTAGATCGGAACGCCGGTCGGAGTGTGGGTTACGATGCCATGCGTGTCCGCGTTTATGTTGGCCTTCATTTGGCCGGTCACGCTCTGTTCCGGACCATCCAGGAACGGATTGCCGGAGGTTGGATCACTGCCCACGAAGCTGAGATTGCCGGTCGCGTTGCCGTTGGTTCCGGAGACGGTTCCGCCCGGACGGAGAAACCGCGGAACAGTATGGCAGCCGACGCAATCGCCGACTCCATTGACCAGATAGGAACCGAGCGCCACCAGAGCGCGCGGCCGGTTCTGGAGGTTCAGCTTGTTGAACGGGATCGGCGAGCTCGCGATGCCTTGTTGAATATCGGATGGTGAGATGTTGTCATCCGCGATGCCGCTCGTT
>VAZF01000648.1 GCA_005888425.1 Alphaproteobacteria bacterium | reverse complement strand
CGCGGCCGGTCAGGATCAGATCCATCGCGCGGCTGTGGCCAATGAGGCGCGGCAGCCGGATCGTGCCCAGATCGAGTAGAGGCACGCCGAAGCGGCGGCAATAGACGCCGAAAACCGCATCGCGCGCCGCCACGCGGAGATCGCACCACAAGGCCAGTTCGAGGCCGCCGGCGACCGCGGGGCCCTCGACCGCAGCGATAACCGGCTTCGACAATTTGAGGCGGGTCGGCCCCATCGGACCGTCGCCGCCCTCGACGCGGTGAGCACGGCCGCCGCCTGCGACTTCCTTCAGATCATAGCCGGCGCAGAAATACCCGCCGCTTCCGGTCAGGATCGCGACCGAGAGCGCCGCGTCGGCATCGAAGCGGCGAAAGGCGGCGGCCAATACCTGAGCGGCCGGGCGATCGACGGCATTGCGCGCCGCCGGCCGCTCGATCGTGACGATCGCGACCGGCCCATCCGTTTCGTACGATACGCTCGGGGCTTCGCTCATTTGCGTCAGTCGCTCTCGTAATAATCGGCGACGAAGCGATCGAGCAGGCGAACGCCAAACGCGGTGGCGCCCTTCGGCACGGTCGGCGCGTCCTTTTTCGACCAGGCAACGCCGGCGATGTCGAGATGCGCCCAGGGCACGTTGTTGACAAAGCGCTGCACGAACTGGGCGCCGATGATGCTGCCGGCGGCGCGGTCGCCGGCGATGTTCTTGACATCGGCGGCGTCGCTGTCGATCGCGCGGTCATAGCTTTCGGCCAGCGGCAGGCGCCACACCGGCTCGCCGACCGCCTTGCCGGCGGCGACGAGGCGCTCGGCGAGCTCGTCATTGTTGGCGAAGAGACCGGCATTCTCATGCCCGAGCGCGACGATGACGGCACCGGTCAACGTCGCGAGATCGATCATCGCTTTCGGCTTGAAGCGGTCCTGGCAATACCACAGCACATCGGCGAGGACGAGACGGCCTTCGGCGTCGGTGTTCAAGACCTCGATCGTCTGGCCGGACATCGAGCGGACGATGTCGCCGGGGCGCTGCGCGGCGCCGGAGGGCATGTTCTCGACGAGGCCAACAAGACCGACCGCGTTGACCCGCGCCCGGCGGGCGGCGAGAAGGCGCATCAGCCCGATGACGACGCCGGCGCCGGCCATGTCCCATTTCATGTCCCACATGCCGCCGGCCGGCTTGATCGAGATGCCGCCGGTGTCGAAGGTGACGCCCTTGCCGATAAAGGCGAGCGGAGCGACATCCGCGGCGACGCCGCGATACTGCATGACCACAACCCGCGGCGGACGGACGCTGCCCTGCGCGACGCCGAGAAGCGCGCCCATGCCGAGTTCGCTGAGCCGGTTTTCGTCGAGCACTTCGACTGTGAGGCCCGGGAGATCGGGGCCGGCGAGAGCGGCGGCGCGTTCGGCCATGCTCTCGGGGTAGAGTTCGTTGGCCGGTTCGGAAACGAGGTCGCGGGTAAAGGCGACCGCCTCCGCGGCGGCGCCGAGCGCCTGGTAGGCCTGCTTGGCTTCGCCGGGCGAGGCGGCCGAGACCGTGATCGAGCTCAGCGAGGGTTTCTGCTCGGGCTTCTGCTTGGTGCGATATTTGTCGAAACGATAGGAGCGGAGCGCCGCGCCGTAGGCCAAGCGGGCGGCAGCCTCGGCGGGCTTTACCGGCGCGCCGTCGCCGAGATCGACCGCAAAGGTCGCCTCGCTCTCGCCGGCCGAGTTCAGATGCGCGGCAAGCGTGCCGCCAAGATCTTCGAGCAGCCGCGCATCGATGGCCTTGGGCTTGCCGAGACCGGCGAGCACGATCCGCGATACCGGCAGGCCGGGCGGGCCGATAACGGGCACGAGCTCGTTCTTCTTGCCGTGAAAGCGAGGCGCGGCGGCAACGGCGCGCGCGACCGCGCCCTGTGTCGCCTCGTCTAGGCGGCGGGCCGGCCCGGTCAGCGCCCGGTCCTCCCAGACGCCGACCACGACGGCGCCCGATTGCGGCAGCGAAAACTCGGCGAAACGGATGTCCATTGGGGCTCCTTGGCGGGATTCCTTGGCGGAAACGCTTTTGCCTCGGCCCGATAGACGACAGCCCCCGAGCTCAAGTCAATGCCGCCGAACGGCAGGGCAGCAATACGGTCTGGGCAAATGCCGCCGGCGGA
>VAZF01000647.1 GCA_005888425.1 Alphaproteobacteria bacterium | reverse complement strand
GCCGTGGGCGCTGCGATGCGAGCGCACCCGGCTTTCGGTCCAGCTGTTGCCCTTGCCGGTGCACTTGCCGCAGCGGTTGAGGATCGCCGCGATACCGGCGTCCGTCTGTTGCCGGGCCAGTGCGCGGATAAGCTCGCCCGTTTCGGCCTCGGTGGTCCAGCGGTGCCGACCCGCGCGGTTCTTGGGTACCGTCAGCTGAGTATGATCCCCACCCTGCCAATGAACCACGAGATCGATCGTGTCGCCGACGATCTTGGCCACGATCTCGACAATCGCCGTCCGCAAGATATGCTTGCGCGTCTCGACGCTTGCGCCGGGGTGATGCCACAGCGCCTCGACATCAGCGCCAAGCGCCATCAGCCGGGAGCGTTCCTCGGCTGTCGGCATTGCCACCTTTGCCGTCGCCAGTGCCGCGAGCTGTTCCTCGATGCGGTGGACCTCGACGAGCCGATCGTTCCAGCGCCGCTCCAGCTCGGATGCAACCAGGCGGTTGTCGGGATCGACGGCGTCATACTGCCGCCGCGCCAGCCCCGCCTCGTAGCGCGCCTGAGTGAGGGCGAGTTCGGCTTGCCAATGGACCTCGGAATTATCGGCCGCACGGGCATCGATCGCATGCAAAGCGGCCTCGATCCCCAAAGGTGCAAGCACTCGCAGCAGTTCCGCCGATACGGCCGCGTCGACCCGCAGCCCACCAAACGCGATGCAGCGCTCCGTTCCGTGGTTGAGATGCGCGCCGCGGCAATGATATCGCACGCAGTACCCGGCCGTGCCGCTGTAGGAGACGTGCAGTCGCCGCCCGCAATGGCCGCAGCGCAATAGACCGGCCAGCAGCGCATCGCCGCGACGAACGGAGCCGCGCGCCATCAGCCCCTTGCTGTTGGCATTGTCGGCGATCAGACGCTGGTTCCTCTCGAATTCCTCCCACGAGATGTACCCCTCGTGGTGATCGGGGAGCAACACCTCCCAGTCGCTCTGCGCCCGGCGATAGCCTCGGACGACCCGCTTGCGCCCTTCTCGCACGGTCACCCGGCTGTAGGTTCGGCCGAAGGCATAAGCGCCGGCGTAGATCGGGTTGGTCAGCAGATGCAGGACCGTGTTGTAGACAGGTAATTTCCATACGATCCGCGGCCCTGCTGGCCCCTGCTCGACGGCCGGAAGGCGAATCTCTTCCTGGCGCAGCCACAGATGCACCTGCCGCACGCTGCGGCACTCGGCGAACTTGTGAAATACCAGCGCGATGGCCTCGCGGACCCGCAGATCCGGATCGATCTCGATACGATCGTGCCGCGCCTTGCGGTAGCCGACCGCCACGGTGAAGAACAGCTCGCCACGCCGCGCCTTCTGGCGCAAGGCCTCGAGCGAGCGTTGCCGCAACAGCGACAGCTCCATCTCGCTCATCGTGCCCTTCATGCCGAGCAGCAATCGGTCATTCGGCAACCGCGGGTCATAGACCCCGTCCTCATCGGCCAATAGGCAGCCCACCAGGCCGCAGAACTCCAATAACGTGTGCCAGTCCCGGCCGTTGCGGGCCAAGCGCGAGGCCTCGACCGCCAGTACGATGCCGACTCGCGCCTCGCAGATCGCCAGCAACAGGCGCTCGAATCCAGGCCGCTCGATCCCGCCACCCGAGCGGCCGAGG
>VAZF01000646.1 GCA_005888425.1 Alphaproteobacteria bacterium | reverse complement strand
GATGCGGCGCCAGCCCACCGATCTCCTGGCCAGCGAAGCGGACCCGGCCGCTCTGGGTGGAGACGAGGCCGGTCACCGCGTTGAACAGGGTAGATTTACCTGAGCCGTTCGGGCCGATGACAGCCAATACCGAATGCGCCGGCATCGAGAGCGACACCTCGCCCAGCGCGACGAGCCCGCCAAACCGCACGGTCAGCCCCGCGATTTCGAGGAGCGGGTCCGAGCCCCGCTCCTCGACCGCGCCCAGCCCTTTTAGGCCTTCGAAGCCGCCGCGGGTCGGGGCGGCGGTCTGCTCCTCGGTTGTCAGCGGCGCAACGCGGCGCGTCGCCGGGATCAACCCCTCGCGCCGGTACAACATCATGAAGACGAGGATCAGCCCGAAGATCAGCTCGATCGATGAGGCAAGCTCGATGCGCTGAAGCCACTCGACATGAATGAGACGCCCCAGGCTGTGCAGCCAGCCTGACAGATCCTCGAGAAACCAGGATTGCAGCAGCTGCAGGATCAAGGCGCCGAGCACGACACCCCAGACGCTGCCGATCCCGCCGAAGACGATCATGACGAGGATCATGACCGAGACCGGGAAGCCGAACATCTCCGGGGTCGCGGTCTGCAGTTTCGCGACAAACAGCGTGCCGGTCGCGCCGGCAAAGGCGGCGCCCGTCGCAAACGCCAGGAGCTTCATCTTGGTACGGTCGACGCCCATCGCCGCAGCAGCGAGCTCGTCCTCGCGGATCGCCATCCAGGCGCGGCCGATGCGCGAAAATTTGAGCCGCTGGCTGGTCAGGATCAAGAATGCGACGAGCGCCAGACCGACATAGTAATAGGGCGTTGCATCGACCCCGAAGCTCCAGCCGAAGAGCTGCGGCGCGGCGACGCCGTTCAATCCCATCGCGCCATTCGTGACGTAGGGCGTGTTGCGGGCGACGATCGGCACGATTTCGCCAAAGCCCAAGGTCACGATCGCCAAATAATCGCCCCGGAGGCGCAGGGTCGGGAAGCCGAACAGAATGCCGAAGAACGCCGTGACCGCCGCCGCGACCGGCATCATCAGCCAGAACGACACCTGGAAATGCACGACATCGCCGCTCGTTTCATGAAACCGCGCGACAAGGCCAAGCCACTGAAACGGCTCCCAGAAGCTGCTCCAGTCCGGCGTCATCTGCCAGGAGGCCATCGCGCCGTAGGTATAGGCGCCGATCGCGAAGAATGCGGCGTAGCCGAGATCGAGGAGCCCGGCGAGCCCGACGACGATGTTGAGCCCGAGCGCCAGCGCCGCAAAGGTCAGGGCATTGGCGGCCGCGTCGATGTCGGCGTCGTTGCGGTGCCCGATCGGGAACAGGATCGCGGCGCCAAACAGGCAGACCACCGCGATCCGCTGCCAGGTCTGCCGCTCGATGCGCGCCAGGGGCCCGGCGCGGCGCAGCCAGGTGAAAGTCTCGCCAACCGTCATCGGGTCAGAATCAGGCGCGCGTCGCCGGGGCGCGGCCGAACAGCCCGCTCGGCACAAAGACCAGCACCAGCACAAGGATCGAGAAAATGATCACATCGGCCCAGCGCGTCGCGAAGAAATGGCCGCCGAGGCTCTCGATGAGCCCGATCAGAACGCCCCCGACCATCGCGCCGGTGACGCTGCCGATGCCGCCCAAGACGGCCGCCGTGAAGGCGCGCAGCCCCGCCGTGTAGCCGATGATAAAGCTCGTGAAATTGTAATAGAGACCGAAAATCAGCGCTGCGGCGCCGGCGAGTGCCGAGCCGAGAAAAAAGGCGGTGATGATGACCCGGTCGACATCGATCCCCATCATCCGCGCCGCCTCGGCATCCTGCGCTGTCGCACGCATCGCCTTGCCGAGCCGCGTCTGGTTGACGAAGAGGTGCAGACCCAGCATCAGAACCACGGCGATTGTCCAGATCAGCACTTCGCGCAGTTGCAACGTGGCGCCGCCGATATCCCAGCGCACCGACGGCATCGGGTTCGGAAAATTGAACGAGGAAGCGCCGGCCGTCAGAAGGATCACGTTGAACAGGATGTAGGAGACCCCGATCGTCGTGATCATCGCCGCCGTCCCGCGAGCGTTGCGCAGCGGGCGCAACGCGATGCGCTCGATCGCCACCCCGAGGACGCCGGCCGACAGCATCGTCACGACAAAGGCGAAGACGAGGGTGCCGACCAGCGCGAGACCGCCCAATACCGTGCTCTGGCCGGATATCCCGAGCATTTCAAGCGCCCACATGCCGATAAACGAGCTGACCATGAACACGTTGAAATGCGCGAAATTGATCAGCTCGAGAATGCCATAGACGAGCGTGAAGCCGAGCGCCAACAGGGCGTACATCGCGCCGAGGCTCAGCCCATTGATGACCTGCTGCAGCAGAACCGGATCGATGATCATGCGGCGTCGACGCTCATAATCCGTTCACCGGACACGAATTGACCCACTGGTCTCGACGCCCCCGATTGAGGGTCCCGGCGCAGGCCGGGATCCATTCGTCAGCCGCTTCTACCCCGGGCAGCAGGGGTCCCGGCCTTCGCCGGGACCTACAGCGCGGCCCGTTTCTCACGAGCTCT
>VAZF01000645.1 GCA_005888425.1 Alphaproteobacteria bacterium | reverse complement strand
TCTCGCGCAGGCTGAACCAGCGGCAGCCGCCGCGAAAGGCGGCTTCGGCAATCTCGGTTAAGGGCCGCCGCGCCTGAATGCGATCGGAGATCACGAGCAGCGGCAGATCGGGGAGGTTCACCTGAAAGGCCTCAATCAGGTCCGCGGCTGGCCAAGCAGCAGCTCGGCCTCGACAGTCACCCGCACCACCGCCTCGCCGGGTTCCGCGACCGGCGGAGCGCCCGCCGCCATCGCGGCGCCGCTAAAACGCGGGACCGGGCGCCCCTCTGTTTCCGCGTTGCCGACGCGCAGATCGCGGTAACGCAGCACCGCCAGATGCGTCGCCTCCGCAATCGAAGCAGCGCGACGGCCGACCGCGGCGAGCGCCTCGGCGGTCAAATCGTCCTGCGCATTGCGCAATGTTTCGGCAGAGACCTCGTAGCTCAGCGATAACATGACCAGCCCGTCGGATTGCAGCATCCCGACGAGCTTGAGCGTCGTTTCCGCGTTCTTGCTCTTCAGGATCAGCGACTGGCTGGCCGCCATGCGCCGGTTGATCGCCGATTGCACCGCGCGCGGGTCGGCGCCGCTTTCCTCGACCCGGAGCTCGACCCGAAGCAGATCGCGCAAGAGCGTGCGCTCGGCGCTCTGGCTGAGATGCAATACGGTCGCCCGCTGGTCCGCCTCCTGCGCGATCGCCGCGGGCGAACTGCCCAATACCCAACCGAGCAGGAGGAACGCTAGTGTGCCGAATCCGAAATTCGCTATATCTCGGGGCTGGGCTCGGGCGAATTTCGGATTCGAAAGCACACTAGCAACTCACATTGAAAGGTAGTGTGGTTTGGATTTGAAGTTCCCAAACACGACTGCCCTCAAAATGATAGGAACTTCAAATCCACCACACTAGCAGCGGGCCCCGCACCGTCGTCTTACACCGCCGTCAGCTCGCGCGCCGAGTGGTTCTCCAGGGTCTTGAGCCGGCCGAACAACGCTTCCGGCGAGATACGGGCACCACCGACGTCGAGACAGGCACGGAACTTATCGAACAATTCGGCCTCGCCGAGCGGCAGGTCGGCGTGACCGCGGGCGCGGCGCACCTTCTCGCTCTCGATCCGTTCGCCATTCGTCAATTCGACCGTGACCTGGTCATAGGCCGAGGCGCCGACCTGCACGGGGTCGTAATTCTGGTTCGTGACGACGGTCACGCGGCGCATCAAATCCTGGACCTCGGGCCGGCGCACGAATTCATCGGTGTATTCGCCGAGGCTGGCGCGCCGGGAGATGACCGCCGCCGCCATCGCGAATTCCATGCTGAACTTGCCTTCGAGCCCGGTCTGCGGCTGGTGGTTGCGCAGGATCAGCGCATGCGTGTCGCTGATCGATGCGGTGATCCGCGCGATCTCAGACGCCTTCAACGGACGCTGCGCCAACAGATCGAGCATCCCGTCGAGCGCGCGGTGGGTGCAGTAGCAGGCCGGGTATTTCTTGATGCTGAGGCCCTGCTTCAGGATATGCCATTCCTCGCCGAGAGCGGGAGACGGGCCGTCGCGGTCGGCCTTGCCCTCGGGCGAGACCGCCGACAGAAAGCCCTGCGGGTGCTCGAGCGCATCGGCGGCGGCCGTGAAGCCGAGCTCGGCGAGGCGCGCCGAGACAACACCGGCATGCGCCGCGCGTCCGGCATGGAACGGTTTGGTCATCGTGCCGAAATTGGCCATGATGCCGCCGGCCTGCGACGCGGCGAGCGCGATCGCCATCGTCGCGCGCGCGGGATCGAGGCGGCGCAGATTGGCGCAGGCGGCGCCGGCGCCGATCGCGCCGAAGATGCCGGTCGGGTGCCAGCCCTTCCGGTGGTGATGGCCGGGGTCGCGGCGCGACAACTCGGCCCAACTCTGGTAGCCGGCGACATAGGCGGCGAACATCTCGCGGCCGCCGAGGCCGAGCATCTCGGCCTCTGCGATGATCGCCGGCACCAGCACGGTCGAGACATGGCCGCGGCAGCCGACATCGTCGTAATCGAGCGCATGGCCGGCGGCGCCGTTGATCCAGGCCGCCTCGGGCGCGGCGGCGGTCTCCCCCGAGAAATAGAGGCTCGCCGGCCCGGGCGGCGGCTGCAGCCCCTTGCGCAACAGCTGCGGCGCCTCGTCGTGGGCGCCGGCAATCATCGTCGCGATTGTGTCGATAAAGCCGGTCCGGGCGATCTCGACCGCCTCCGCCGGCAATTTCTCGAAGGTGAGATTCGCGACAAACCGGCCGAGCTCTTGGGTTAATGCCATGGCCTTCCTCCAGGTGCTGCCGCGATTATGCGGCAATTCGTGGGCTCTTGCCACGGCCGCGCCTTGTCATGGGACGGCGGTTGCGCGATGAAGGTCCATGAACATGATGCCGTCACGGCATGGCCGGCGTGCCCTAGTGACCCGGCCGCGCGCCGAGGCCGTCGCTCTCGCCGAAGCGCTCGACCGGCGCGGGATCGAGGCGATCGTCGAGCCGTTGCTGGACATTCTTTACCGGGACGAACCGGCGCCCGACCTCGCCGGTGTGCAGGCGGTGCTCTGCACCAGCGCGAACGGGGTGCGAGCCTTGGCGCGGCGCAGCGGCGAGCGCGACATCGCGCTGTTCGCGGTCGGCGAGGCGACTGCGGCCCGGGCGCGAGCGGAGGGGTTTAGCCACATCGAAAGCGCCGGCGGCGATGTCGATGATTTGGCGCGGCTGGCCTGCGAGCGGCTGGCCCCACAAGACGGGCGCTTGCTGCATGTGGCGGGGAGTGACGTCGCCGGCGATCTCGCGGGCTTATTGCGCGATGCGGGCTTCGCGACGGAGCGCGTCGTGCTGTACGAGGCGCGGCCCATCGCGGGCCTGAGCCCGCCGACCGTCGCGGCACTGCGCA
>VAZF01000644.1 GCA_005888425.1 Alphaproteobacteria bacterium | reverse complement strand
CATTCCGGACAAATCGACGCGATTGCGCTGATCGCGCCTGACGGCAAGGTGCTCGGGACGGCCGGCGCCTGGCCGGCGGATTTGGCCGAGATTGCAGATAAAAATTATTTCGCGGCGCGCGCCGCCCCATCGAGCCGCGCGCGGTTTGTCGGTACGCCGATCGAAGATCGGCAAAGTGGGACCTTCCGGCTGCCGGTGGCGCAGCCCGTCTTCGGAGAACAAGGCGCCGCGACCGGCGGTATCGCCGCGCTGGTGCCGCTCGCCAAGCTCACCGCGAATTTCGAGACGGCGCCCCTCGCAGATGACACGCGGATTGCGGTGATCGGTGTGGATGGGCGCGTGCTGGCGCGATACCCCGCACTGTCCGAACAAGCGGATATCGTGATCGGTGAGGGCGAGCTGCGCACGGTCTTCGCCGCCGCCGGGAAAACGACATTGCGCGAGAGCAGTTCGGAGCAGGGATGGCGTATCGAGGCCATCCGCCCACTCACCGGTTATCCGGTGGCGGTTGCGGTCAGCCGAGGCGCGTCGGCGGCGCTGGCGGACTGGCGGCGCCAGATGTGGATCGTCGGACTCTTCGCGATCGGCGGCGCGCTGGCGATCGGGCTCATGATGTATCTGACCTCTCGCCAGATCCACGCGCATGACGAACTCGCCGCCATACGCGGCGACAAGCTCGAAGCCGAGCGCGCCCGCCTCGAAGCGGAAACCAAACTGCTGAAGGTCGAACGGCTCGCTGTGCTGGGACATGTCACCGGCGCGGTTGCGCGCGAGCTGCGCGTCCCGCTCAATGGCCTGCGCGACGCGCTCGAGACGCTGAAGGGCGTACTTGCCGACAGCGGCAGCGAGCTCGAGCGGCCGCTCACCCGGATGGAGCACAGCCTGGAGCGCTGCGACCGCATGAGCTCGGATCTCGTCGAGTACACAAAAACGCGCGATATACAGGCCGAGACGATCAACTTCGACCAGTGGCTCACCGATATCGTCGCCGAGCAGAAAAGTTGGGTACCGTTCAAATTGAGTGCCGAACTGCGCGCCGGCAACGCGATCGCCGCGATCGATCCCGATCGCATCCAACGCCTGTTGCTGGATCTGATCGAGAATGCCTGCCAGGCGATGGACGATATGCCGGCGGAATCCGAAAAGGGCATCACGGTGCGGACCGGCATCGCTCCGGGCCTTGTCGTGCTGACGGTCATCGACACGGGCCCCGGCATCGCGTCCGAAAACCAGGAGCATATTTTCGAGCCGCTGTTCAGCACGAAAAGCTATGGCACAGGGCTCGGCCTCTCGATCGTGAAGCAGATCGTCGATCAGCATGGCGGGATCATCCGCGTCGACAGCGAACCCGGGCACGGGACCCGCGTCCGCGTGTGCCTGCCGCTCGCCGCCGAGGCATTGCCTGAACGTCCGGCGCCGCAACGATCGGCGCTGGAGCGGATCGGCTCGGAGAGACGAGCCGCGGCTTAAGCCGGCTCAAACCGCCGCCGACCCCCAGCGCTGCCGCCAGCTCGGGAAGCCGCCAAGCGGTTCCGCCTCCGTGATCGCGCGCATGATCGCGCGCGCAAGACAGGACGCGGCGGCCGCGCCAAGCCGAGCGAGCTGATCGGGGCCGGCAAGGGAGCCGCTCCCCATCGAGAGCGCGAATACCGTGTCACCATCGAACGGCGTGTGCGCCGGGCGGATCGCCTGCGCGAGGCCGTCCTGCGCCATCATCGCGAGCCGATGGCACCCAGCCTTGTCGAGCGCCATATCGGTCGCGACGACAGCGATTGTCGTATTGGCGCCGGCGGCGCTTGGCGCACAGGCGGAGAAATCCTCCGCATCGAGCATATTGTCCGGCGGCAATGGCTGCGCGTCGATCTCGCCGGACAATGCCAGCTCGGCGGCCCAGAACCGGCCGCCATCCGGCCGCACAACGCTGCCCCAGCTATTGACTGCGACAAGCGCGCCGATCGTGGCGCCGTTCGCGAGGCGCAATGACGCGCTGCCCGTGCCCCCTTTCAGCCGGCCGGCTTTGGCGCCGAAACCGGCGCCGGCATTGCCGAGCGCAAACTCCTGAGCCGCCCGTTCGAGCGCGAGCCGGCCGAGCCCCCGATGGGGCGGCTCGCCGGTCCAGTGCTGCCGCCCAGGAAAAGCGAGATCGAACAGGTTCGCCGCCGGCACGATCG
>VAZF01000635.1 GCA_005888425.1 Alphaproteobacteria bacterium | reverse complement strand
GGACCCACGCCTACCACCGCGCCCAAGTCCGAACGCCTACCCTCAAAGACGCCGACCTTCGAGCCGCCGTCGACACCCGCGCCCAAACCGATCCCCAAATCCTAAATCGATGCCGTACCCGAGGGAGCAGTACGGGGACGGGGTTTCGCAACCAGCCATATTCGCCGACGAGCAAACGGCTTTCGACCGTTTAGAGGCGGTCGGTTATCCGCCGCATTTTGTGCAATCCTGAGCGCTCCCGCTTACCCCCAAGTCGTGTGGATAAGTCGCGGAAAATGCTGTCGTTCCACTGAGGCGGCTTTGTCGCGCTTGTCAGAACCCCCGCTGTTTATTTTAAAGCGGGGTGGGAAGTGACTGAATTGCTTAGGAAATATCGGCCGCGATGTAGATCCTTGATTTACTTAGTGAAACAATCTGTAACGATCGCGTGGCTCGATCGCCACGGCGGCGTGTAGATAAGAGCTTATTCGAGCTAAACGCTCTTAAGCGCCATGCGACCGCTCTACGAAACCCGCATTTCCGATCTCGGCCCCGACGACTTCGTGAGGATCGACAAGACCAGCGTGACGACTAGCGCGTCTAACGTGGTGACCAACATTTTTCAGAAGCAGGACGGGCGCCGGCTCATCCTGCATCACCACGCTCGCGAATGCCTCAGTAGCTAAAACTCTGCCGCGAGTTGCACTGTAGACGCCGTCGATTTTTTGCAGCCGCGGGTAAGAAACCGATTTGCTGAAGGCTCGTTTGCAAGGCGACGTGTCGATCGAGCGGTCGTTGTCGAGCAAGGCTTACCCGACCGCTCGCAGTGATGACAGGCGACGTCGAGCAGGGTCAGCTTGCCTTGCACCTCGCGCAGCGTAATTGATCCACGTTGCGCATTATTTTCACCGTGTTGCTCGTCGGCTTATCCCGCGGCCTGAGTAGCCGTTTCGCTATCGGCCGTCCCGTAGCTTAGCTTCAATTACCTTGAATGCTCCTGAGCAGGCTCTCCGCTTCGACTGCTCCGAGGTCGCGGGCGCGCCGATACCACTCAAGAGCGATGGCCATATCGCCGCGCATACCCTGCACACGCGCTCGTGAAAGGAAAACAGGATCGTAAGTTGCCCCCAATCGGATTGCAGCCTGTGCGTCTCCGGCAATGAACGCGCGCTCGTAAAAGAGCCGGCTGGACGTTACATCGCCCATACTCAGGAGCGTATCGCCGCGAGCGCGGAGTGTAGCCACTTCGCCTGCGCTCAGATGCCGGACAACGTCGTTGTAGTCGAGGATCCTCGCCGGTTCTGCGGGAGCTGAGGCAGGCGTTTCAATGGACGGTATCGCGGTGGGCTCGAAAGGCGTCGCTGACGCTTCAGTAGAAGGTGCCGTCGCTTCTTGCTTGGGTACAGAAGAGGTTGCACCCGCACTGATTAGCAAATTTATCAATATCGCTGTTCCTGCCGCGGCGCCTAATGGTGTAAAGCAAGCTGCGGGAGCCCTAAGGAGGCTTCGTACGTTCAGCCGTGTTGGCCGAGATTCTTTCCTCTCCTTTCGCTGAAGCGACCGGGCTTCTCTCAAATTCGCTGAATTAAGCGCCGGCCGGAAGCCCGCAGAAGCCGGCAAAAGACGGGGACGGCTTTGTGCATGAACCGCTGTGGTCGGCGCCACTGACTCCAGTTCGGTTGGAGCGATGGCCTGACCCAGGCTGCCCGATCTTGTTTGCGTCGCCTCCTGGGCTGCGGCAACCCGTGCCACCTCGGCAAGGATTTCCGCGCGCGGTCGCCCCAAGCGAAGCAGTGCGCGATAAATCAGCCTGACCGCCTCGCTGTCATTCGAACCGAAAGAATTGACCAATTCGGTATAAAGCCGCGCGACCTCCTCAGAATTGCCAAACGGATCGCTCGTTTCTTGCAAGGCTCCGCCGACGGAGGTGGTCTCTCGGGCGACTTGGATGTAACGCCTCCGATCAGGCGCACCGGATTTTTTTGTTTCCCGCCTCGCTGCGCTCATGTCGGCTCCCGCGGGTTCGGCCACCATATCGATCTCCCCGTCTGGGCATGAAGTCAAAACAAATTGTAGCAACATTTATACGGAATCAAACCAAAGATCGCCGATGCGCGACTTGCGTCGTTGGTGATGAGCGCGCAATTAAAACGTCGACCCTAATGAAATGAGTGGATTCGGAGAGGAATCGGTGAGGACAATGCGAAACATCACGGTGCGCTCCTATTGTTTCGACCAAGCTGGGCCATCTAGCGCGATCACTTGATCTGTATTAGCTGAGACTCGACCTGACAGTCGTTGCTGGCTGTTTGATCCCTGCGGAACCTGTCATCCATTCTCAAGCAGCCATCAGTTTCTCCTTTGCGAGAGGGAGCGCGTCAAGAAAGGTCTGCATGTTCTCGTCATGGCTACATCTGCTCGCCCGCGCGCTACCGTAACGGCCTTGATATCCCTGGCCCAAGCGGGCCGCAGTGGGAGTGCGGCATCGATTGCCCGGCGCACGGGCTTGAGGTCAGCGGGAAGCTTCTGGCCGCCGAGGATCGTCTCGCGCCGGGGCGATGATGAAGATAAACCGACCATCCACTGAGGTGAGCGGGGGCGAGGCGGTGAGGCTGCTCGACTGTCCCGGCTCTTGCCTCGTCTGCTGTTCAATGGCGAGCGCCCGAAAATGACTGCGTGCGGTACGTCGAATCTGCGGCGTGACCAGGATGTGCCTTGAATGGCTACTTTGGCGCGCGAAGCGGTCGAAGACGGCTACGGATCCGCATTAGGCTCTTCATGCCCGGAAGCGTTGTCGTAAGCTGACCCTTGCTCCTTCGTCAGAGACGGGTCGACTCGCCGCGCGCCGTGTCCTCCGGCTTCGGCCACGATGTAGCATGCCATGCTTATGCTTGCCGTAGCCCTAGCACCTTCTTGGCTGCGTCCAGTGGTTGGTGCTCGGCAACATGGAAATGAACAGCGATATCCGGCCCTTTTTGGGCAGTTGTTGCTTTGTCTCGGGCGAAAAATTGTCGCGACGGTCATGGCACTTTTTTCTGCACGTTTCTCTTTAGGCGCCATCATACTCTCGCATGTAACCCGAGCCCATGCGCAACCTGCGCGAAGAGCAAAGCATTTGAAATCAATGAGAGCCCGGCTCATCGCAGCGGCGTCCGCGCTGATGTTGACGGCGGTTGTGGCCGATGCCGCTGTGTTGACGCCAGATCATGTCGTTATCGTCATCGAGGAAAATCTGCCGACGCGCGAGCTGGCGCCAGAGCTCGCATACCTGAACAGCTTGCTGCATCAGGGTGCGAACTTCACGAATTCCCACGGTATCGACCACCCATCGCAACCCAATTACCTCGCCTTGTTCTCGGGTGATCCGCAGGGCACCGGGTCGGATGCGAAGCGCAACCCGGATGGGTCGAACCCGATCGTCAACGACCACACCCAGGTCGGGACTGACGACCCGCCGCCCAACACTCCGCTCGACACGCCCAATCTCGGGGCCGCGCTGATCCGGGCCGGCCGCAGCTTTGCCGGCTACTCGGAAGACCTCCCCATCCGTGGCTTTACCGGGGTTTCGCGCACCGGGCCTCCAGGCAGCGGCATCGACTATCAGCGCAAGCACAATCCGTGGGTGAATTGGCAGGCGGTAAAGGACGATGCGGTCGGCCGCAACGAGCTACCGTCGAGCGTCAATCTGCCATTCACCGAATTTCCGACCGATGATGCCGGCTTCGCCAAGCTGCCGACCGTCGCTTTCGTCATACCCAATCAGATCCACGACGGCCACAAGTCAGATGCGGCGCCACCGGGGATCAATTACGGCAAGGCGATGGACGACTGGCTGCGGCAGCACATCGAGCCTTATCGCCGATGGGCGTTGAGCCACAACAGTCTGCTGATCATCACTTGGGACGAGGACGACGACGCATACACGCCGGTTAAGGACGCGGCCGGCGCGACCGTCGCGAAGCGCTACATAAATTTGATCCCGACAATTATGGTTGGCGCGGGCGTGGTTCCCGGCGATTACAGCCAGCACATCGATCATTACGTGGTGTTGCGCACGATCGAGGATTTCTACGGCCTGGCGCCGCTGGCGCGTCACGACGCGGCGGCAACGCCGATCATCGATGCTTTTCGGAAGCCGTGAGGCGCCGAGTTAATTGCGGACGTCAATTATCGGGATTTCCGGCAGGCATCGACGAGAGCCATTGTTTCGCCGTCAAGCTGATGGCGCAACAAACATCATCGAATGAGGAATGGCCAGACGCAGCAGTCAGGGGTCGGAAAGGTCGGTATTGCGTCGATCAACCGCGCTGAACGGGCAATAGCAACCATCAAGGACGGCCCGACCCGTTCCCAATTATTCACCTGGGCTGGCGTCGAACGGGAGGTGGGACCCTCAATCCCAGCCCGTCCGCGCGACTGCTGAATACCGGTATCAAGCGAAGTGCGGCGAAGCCCCCGAAAATCCTCCCAGTGCAGCATAGGTGGAAGTTAACCCACAATATGCGTGATTCTAGGAGGATTCGTTGGTAACGCTCACAGTCATCCGCAGTCACTCGCCTCGAATCGCGCAAAGTTCGGAGCGCCGCCGACAGGCACTAAAATTAATGCTGGAAATTGCACTCGGGCAGAAGTGGATCATGGCTGACGCGACCTTCGGCACGTTTTTCGCCGAAGCCATAGAAGTCTTGGAAGACGGCATCTCCGGCACAGTTATAATCACGGACGAGAAGGGAAACATTCTCGATACGTTCACCGGGACTGCTGCCGAATTCCAAGCCTCAGGCGAATGGCGTCTACTCGAAGGGTAGCGTTCTTATCTACCAATGTCCGGCTGCATCCAGCCGGTCCCGCAAAGTTCGCCCCTTCGGTGTTAGTCGAACGCGGATCGACCGGCGATCATGCATCGAGCGCTCGGCCACGAGATAGCCACTCTCGGACAATTTCTTAACGTTGTAGGAGACGTTTGAGCCTAGATAATAACCGCGCATTGTCAGCTCGCCGACGGAGATCTCCGCGTCGCCCATGTTGAACAGCATCAGGGCCTGCACGTTGTTGACGTCGTGGACGCGCAAGGCGTCGAGTTCGAGTTTGACGACATCGAGAAATTGCCGATGAAGCCGCTCGATCAACAGGATGACTTGAAAATAGTCGTCACTCATGTTCGCTCGGTGTCCTCGCAGCCGTACAACGACCGATCTTGCTGCCTCCGCTTGCGGGACAGTCCTAGACATTGCCAGTCTCTTGAGCAAACCGCCTAAGCAGCGGCTTGATCGACAACACGGTCGACTAAACCACGGAGCAGTCGATCTCGCGTTGCCTCAAGCTCCGTTATCACGGCCTCAAGCGCATAGAATGCGGCGATTTGGTTTGCATCTTCAGCTGCATCAAGCAGCTTGCGGAGCTCATCGAGGCGCGCGGTGATTTTCGCGAGTTCCGTCCACTCGGATGAATCCATCACTGTCTCCCCTCCGGCACGTAGAATTTACAAACTCTAGAATAACTATGGAGGAAAATCCCAGCATTACCGAATAAGATTAAGGTTACCTTTTAATGAGTGATTAATCTTGATTAAGATCAAGGCGCCGTCGACCCCGCGGTCGTTAACCGACCCTTCAGGGCTATTATCGAAGATTGGCTGTAAGCCAATCCGCGTCCTTCCGCGGCGAAGCTTAATTTGGCTCGCCAGGTACCGACTACTGCAGGCCTATTTTAGAGCAGCGAAGCAGCGTGAGGTGACCCGTAGCGCGAGCATCGCGAAGGCGCGGCTGCTGGGAGAAGGCGTGTTGGCGGGGCGTCGACAGGCCCACAGCGCGATGAGAGATCCGGCCTGAGCGTTTACGAAGGGGCTAGAATGTGGTCGCAAGCCGCTCCACCGCAATCACGGTCAAGCCGGCTAGAATCCCGTACTCGGTGGCTGTGAAGCGACCTTCGTCTCGAAAAAGTTTGACTAGAACTCTGAGCATCCGTCGCGCACTCAAACAAATCACGCAACCGCATTACGCGGCCGCACAATTAAACGGTCAGTTAAAGCTGAACTGCAACCCAAAATTGTCACGGTGGTCCGGGGACACTTGCCCGCCGTGTTAGATCATATTCGTCAGTTGCATCACGGTGAGAGCACCGACTAAGAGCAGAGCGGCA
>VAZF01000221.1 GCA_005888425.1 Alphaproteobacteria bacterium | reverse complement strand
CGTCTGCAATAGGTGCAGCTCATCCTGCGCTGCAGATTTGTTGCCCAGAGCAAGGTGGGTCACGCCTAAGCCGTGATGCGCGGGCGCGTATTTCGGATCGATCCGAAGCGCCTGCTGATAGGCGGCGCGCGCCTCGGTGTATTGCTTCACATTGCGATAGGCATAGCCGAGTTCGCTATGCGCGGGAGCATCATCCGGCTTGAGTCGAATGGCTTGCATGAGCGGCTCGACGGCGTCTGAAAACTTGCCGGCGACGTTATCGGCCCAACCGAGGAGAAAATGCGCCCGCGCGTTGGTGGGCTGGAGTTGCACGACCGCGTCGTATGCCGAAAACGCCTCGTCATACTGCTTCAGTTGCAGCGCGGCATAGCCCAGCTCGGCCTGAATTTCGGCATCCTTCGGCAGAATCAGAGCGGCACGCTTGAGCAGACCGATGGCCTGCGCGAACTTGCCTTGTTCGTTATCCAGCCATCCGAGTTGGAAAAAAGCCTGACCGTCATCAGGCCGCAGCCGGATGGCCTGCTGAAATTCTTCCGCAGCTTCGGTGGGCCGCTTCAACTCCCGATAGGCATAGCCGAGCTGGAAATGCGCGTCGGCGTCCTGGGGGTCGGCGCTGACCGCCTGCCGCAAGGCGTCCACCGCCTGATCCCAGCGGCCGGCACTGATGGCCTCCACGGCGCGGTTGTAATGGTCCGCAGCCGGGGTCGCCGGCGCTTGCGCCCAGGAAACCGACGGACCGGCAAGAAGCAACGCCAACAAAAAACATCCCTGCCTCGGCGTCAGCATTGGCTGCGTTCCCTCGGGAGTCTCGCCAGCGAGTAGCCCTTCATAAGCAGCCGCCGGAAACAGCCGTCGCGCGCCGCTCTGAAGTCGCCGCTACAGCCAGTCCGGGTCGAAATCGACGACCGTGGCGCCGCCCATGACGGCCGGCAGATAGGCCTGAGCGCGCGCGAGAAAATGCTCGGCATAAAAGCGGGCGGTGGCGAGCTTCGCGGCGCTCAAACCGGCGTCGTGTCGCTGCAACGCCAGCGCCGCGACGCGCGCCATCAGCCAGCCGCCGAGCACGGTGCCGCACAGATGCAGATACGGCACCGATCCGGCCGCCGCCAAGGCGGGCTCGGCGGTCACGAGATAGGCGGTCGCGGTATCGAGGGCGGCGGTTGCATCGGTCAGCCGCTGGCGCAAGGCCGCGAACTCGGGGGCGTCGAGCTCGCCGAGATTGGCGCGCATCTCGGCGATCAATTCGCGCGCTGCCTCGCCGCGGTCTCGCCCGAGCTTGCGGCCGACGAGATCGTTGGCCTGGATGCCGTTGGTGCCTTCGTAGATCGGCGCGATACGCGCGTCGCGCAGATATTGCGCGGCGCCGGTCTCTTCGATGTAGCCCATGCCGCCATGCACCTGAATTCCGGTTGAGGCGACTTCGACCCCGAGATCGGTGCACCATGCCTTCACCACGGGGATCAGCAGATCGGCACGCCGTTGCGCGCGAAACTGCGCTTCGCCCGTCGTGGCGCGGCCCGCATCGATCGCGGCGGCCGCCAGATAGGCGAGCGCACGCATCGCCTCGGTCGCTGCCCTCATCCACAGCAGCATGCGGCGGACATCGGGATGATAGACAATCGGCGGCGCCGCTCCGGAATCGCGCGGCATGCCGATGGGGGTGCCCTGCACGCGAGTCCGCGCATAGTCGCGCGCCTGTTGATAGGCGCGCTCCGCGATCGCGACGCCCTGCACGCCGACCCCGAGCCGCTCGCTGTTCATCATCGTGAACATCGCTTCGAGGCCGCGATTTTCGTCGCCGATGCGCCAGCCGACCGCGCCCTCGCCTTCGCCATAGGACATCACGCAGGTCGGGGAGGCGTGGATGCCGAGCTTTTCTTCGAGGCGCAGCGGGCGCAGATCGTTGCGCTCACCCGGCCGTCCCTCCCCGTTCGGCAGGAATTTGGGGACGAGGAACAGCGAGATGCCGCGGCTGCCGGGCGGCGCGTCGGGGGTGCGCGCCAGCACCATATGAATGATGTTGTCGGTCAGGTCGTGGTCGCCATAAGTGATGAAGATCTTCTGGCCGGTGATGCGGTAATGCTCGCCCCATCGCTCGTCTTTTTGTGGCACGGCGCGCGTGCGCAAGGCGCCGAGATCGGAGCCGGCCTGCGGCTCGGTCAGATTCATCGTGCCGGTCCATTCGCCCGACACGAGCTTCGCGAGATAGAGCTGCTTCTGTTCGGTCGAACCGTGCGCGGCCAGCATATCGATCGCACCGGCGCTGAGCAGCGGGCACAGAGCCCAGCCCATGCACGCCGAATTCAGCATCTCGACAACCGGGGTGGAGAGGGCGGACGGCAGCCCTTGCCCGCCATGTTCGGTATCGACGGCGAGCCCCATCCAGCCACCCTCGATATATTGCCGGTAGGCTTCGCGAAACCCGGCCGGCGTCCGGACGATGCCGTTTTCGAGAACGCTGCCGGTGCGGTCGCCCGGCTGGTTCAGCGGATCGAGCTCGGAGGCGGCAAAGCGCGCGGCCTCCTCGAGCACGGGGCCGGCCAGTTCGGCGGCCTCGCCGCTCAGCCCGCCCACGGCATCGAGGACGAGGCGCATATCGGCGAGCGGGGCGGCGTACGGCATTGCGGCTCTCCTGCAGGCGCGGCAGCATAGCCGATCGCGGCCTGCCGCGGCACCGCGCTATGCTGGAGTGATGGCAAGCATCACGATTGGGCTCGGTGCGGCAGCGGCGCTGATATTGCTCGCGTTTGGCGCCAGGGGGCAGCCGGTGCCCGATTGCCGGCAGGCGAAGACCGCGGCGGACAAGGCGATCTGCGGCAATGTCGAGCTTGCCGCGGCCGACAAGGCGATGGCGGACAGCTATACCGCGTTGCGCGCGAAATTGCCGCCCGAACAGCAGAAGACGCTGCTCGCCGATCAGCGGCGCTGGATCACGCGGCGGACCGCCGCGTGCGGTGACAAATCGGACGACGCGCTCGCGCAATGCCTGCGCGCCGAAACCGAGGCGCGGCGGCGTTTCTTGGCCGGCGAAAGCGCGAACGGCGCCCGAGACGCGCCGCGCATTGTGCCGATCCTGTTCCACGAGGCGCGCAAGGGCCGCTACGAGATCTCGATCGAGACCCCGCAGATGCTGACGCCGCGCGGCGCGGCGGCGACCGCCTTCGAGCAAGCGGCGCGCGCGATCGCCTTTGGCAAGAACGCGGTCAAGGAATACCGCGAGATGGAGCGGCCAATGGCGAAGGGCGCCGAGAATTATTACGAGGCAACCTACGAACTCAGCTATGCCGATCCGAAGCTGATTTCGCTGGTCTTCACGATCGCTACCTTCAGCGGCGGCGCGCATCCGAACAGCGCGCGCATCGCCTTGCTGTTCGACCTGGCCGCGGGCCGCGCCCTGAAACTCGCCGACGTGCTCGCAGACCCAAAGACTGCGGTCGCGGAAATTGCGGCACGGTGCAAGACGCAGCTCGAGGAGCAGGCGAAGAAAGAGGATTGGGAATTGTTCGACAATGCCGATGTCGCGGCGGTGGTCGGGGAGGACACGAATTGGGCGGCCGACAAGGAGGGTGTCGAGATCCTGTTCGATCCCTATTCGGTCGCGCCCTATGTCGTTGGGCCGCGCGAATGCCGCCTGAGTTATGCCGACGTCAAAGAATGGCTCAACCCAAGCGGGCCGTTGCCGCCGCGATAGCGAGGAGGACAGAATGACAATCGATCTGACTGGCAAGATCGCGCTCGTCACCGGCGGCGGCAACGGCATCGGCGCCGCGAGCTGCCGCGCTCTTGCCAAGTCTGGCGCACGCGTCGCAGTCATCGACCGCGACGGCGAGGCTGCCGCGAAGGTCGCGTCAGAGATCGGCGGCGACGCGACGGGCCATGCGCTCGATGTCGCGGAGGGCGAGGCATTCAAGCGGCTCGCCTCGGAGATCGCGGCGCGGGCGGGCGGCATCGATATCCTGGTCAATTCCGCCGGGACGATCACGCGCCAGACGATCGCGGAGATGCCGAGCGCGGATTGGGACCGGATCATCGCGGTCAATCTGCGTGGCCCCTTCAACGGCACGCAGGCCGTGATCCCGCATATGAAACAGCGCGGCGGCGGTGCGATCGTCAATATCGCCTCGGTCGCCGGCCGGCGCATCTCGTTCGGCGGCGGCGCCAACTACACCGCCTCGAAAGCGGGCCTCCTCGGCTTGACCCGGCACGCCGCCTATGAGCTGGCGCCCGACAACATCCGGGTCAACGCGGTCTGCCCCGGCCCGACCGCGACGGCTTTCGGCGGGGGCCAGATCCCCTCGGCCGAGCGGAAGGCCGAGCGCGCCCGGAAGATCCCGCTCGGCCGCATGGTCGAAGCGGCGGACATCGCCGATGCGGTGCTGTTTCTGGCGAGCGACCTGTCGCGCATGTGCACCGGCATCGCGCTCGATGTCGATGGCGGCGTGTTGATCAGCAACGACATCCCGTACGAGGAGTATTTCGCCCGCGCCCGATGATCACTATTCGCCGCGGGCCTTGTTGTAGGGCCAGACGACTTCGCCGCTCTTGTACTGCGAGGGATATAGGATCGTGATCCGTGAGTCGTCGCGGAACTGGTCGAGGTCGTTCCCCTTGATCCCGTGATATTGCACGAAGAGGTTGCGCGGCTCGGTCCATTCACCGTCCGGATTGAAGCTGATCTCGCCCACCACCGTCTTGAAGGAATGGCTGTGCATGTACTGCGCGAGCTTTTCCTCGTCGAGCGAGCCGACCGCGGTGATCGCGTCGCCGAGGATCTGCATCTCGCCATAGGCAAAAGGCGGCAGGAAATAACCGAGCGGGTCGATGCCCTCGGCCGGCGCCTTCGCCTGATACTGCTTCAGAAAATCCCAGATGCCGGGGAAGTTCATCGTCTCGGTCGGCTCCCACAATTCGCCGACGACGAGCCCGTTGAGGAGCGGCCCCATCTGGCTGCGCAATGACGCGGTCGGGGTGCCGACAAGGGCGCCGCCAAACATCTTTGTCGTCAGCCCGGTCTCGGCGACCGCGCGCAGGATGCCGACGGTGTCCGGCAGGTACGACGCGACATAGACCATGTCGGGATTGGCCGCCTGCACGGCGCGGATAATCGGTGTGTAGTCGACCGTCGTCGGCGGGTAGGCGCGATCGTAGACGGTCTTGAGTCCCAATTTCTTGATGTTCTCGCGGGCGCCGTCGAGCGCGTTGCGGCCGAATTCGGCATCCGCGGTGACGAGCGCGACGGTCTCGGGCTTCGGGTTCTGCTTCAGCGCGATGTCGAACCAGCCCTTCGAGAAGGTCGGTTTCGGATCGGGCCCGAACACCAGCATCGAGAAGTATTTCGGATAGTGGAACGGCTCGTTGACGCCAAGCGCAAACAGCCCGAAGAACAGCCGGTTCTTCTGCATGACGATCGGCATCGCCGGCGCGACGAGATTGGTGCCGTAGCTGGAGATCAGCAGGTCGACCTTGTCGATCTCGATCAGCTTTGTGTAGATGCCGGGGACATTCGACGGGTTGCCCTGGTCGTCGTAATAGACGAGCTCGACTTTGCGGCCGAGGAGCCCGCCCTTTTTGTTGACGTCCTCGGCCCAGATCTGAAAGGCGAGGAGGCCCGTCTTGCCGACTGCGGCGAGCGGGCCGGTCAATTCGATGCTGAAGCCTATCCTGATCGGGTCGGCGGCGCGCGCGACAGTCGTGCCCAACAGCAATGCCAGCGCGGCGATCGCGAAGCACACCACCCGTCGGATCTGCGTCATCAGGCAGCCCTCCCCGTGCGCCTTGCGTCGGCGCGTCCGAATGGCAAGAGTAGCCCGGCGCCGCGCCGGCGGTAAACAAGGAGCACTCCGTGCCTCGCTTCGCCGCCAATCTCAGCATGATGTTCCAGGAGGTCGGGTTTCTCGACCGGTTCGACGCCGCCGCGCGCGCCGGCTTCAAGGCGGTCGAGTTTCTGTTCCCCTACGAGCACCCGCCCGAAACCATCGCCGGGCGGCTCGAGAAGAACCGACTGACCCTGGCGTTGTTCAACACCGTGCCCGGCGACTGGGCCGGCGGCGAGCGCGGTCTTGCCGCGCAGCCCGGACGCGACCAGGAATTCCGCGACGGCGTCGACAAGGCGATCCTCTACGCGAAGGCGTCAAAGTGTCGGTTGCTGCATACGATGGCGGGGCTGTGGCCGGCGGGACGTGACAAGGAAGCGGGTGAGCGGATCTATATCGACAATCTGCGCTGGGCCGCCGACCGCATGGCGGCGGCGGGCCTCACCGCGGTCATCGAGCCGATCAATACACGCGACATCCCGGGCTATTTCCTGAACTACACCGGCGAGGCCTTGCGCATCATCGAGCGGGTCGGGCGACCTAACCTGAAGCTCCAGTTCGACCTCTATCACGTGCAGATCATGGAGGGCGATCTGGCGACCAAGGTGCGCACGCTCGCCGGGCATTACCCGCATGTGCAGATCGCCGGCAATCCGGGGCGGCACGAGCCGGATGTCGGTGAAATCCATTACCCCTATCTGTTCGATCTGTTCGACGAGATCGGCTATCAGGGCTGGATCGGCTGCGAGTACCGGCCAAAGGACGAGACGCTCGCGGGCCTCGGCTGGGCCAAGACATACGGCATCGGCTGAACGGGAGCGCGGGCGTCTCGCCCGCATGCGGCCGGGACGGCCGCGGTCCGAAGTGACAAAGGGCGGCACATGCGGATTGTGATCACCGGCGGGTGCGGTTTTCTCGGGCGGCGCGTCGCGCTCAAATTGCTGGCAGAAGGCTCGCCGCTCGGGCGGGTCGACGAGCTCGCGCTGTTCGACAATGCGCCGTCGGCTTTGCCATTGCCGGAAGACAAGCGGCTCACCCTCGTGACCGGCGACATCGCCGATCGCGAGACAATCGCGCGCCTGATCACGCGCGACACCGATGCGGTATTCCATTTGGCCGCGATCGTCAGCGGTCAGGCCGAAGCCGACACCGATCTCGGCTACCGCGTCAATCTCGACGGCACTCGTGCCGTGCTCGACGCCTGCCGGGCGCTGGGAACGGCGCCCCGGCTCGTCTTTGCCAGCTCGCTCGCGGTGTATGGCGGGAGCCTCCCGCCCGAGGTCGGCGACGACACCGCGCTGACACCGCAGACCTCCTACGGCACGCAGAAAGCGATCGGCGAATTGCTTGTCAACGATTACAGCCGGAAGGGGTTTGTCGACGGCCGTGCGCTCAGATTGCCGACCGTCGTCGTGCGGCCGGGCCGCCCAAACCGCGCCGCCTCGACCTTTGCCTCGTCGATGATCCGCGAGCCCTTGGCCGGACAGGAAGCAGTCTGCCCGGTGTCGCCCGACACCGTCATGGCGTTGGCGTCGCCGCGCCGCATTGTCGCGGGGCTCGTGCATGCGCTCGGCATTCCGGGCGAGGCGTTCGGTGCGACCCGGTCATTGCAAGTGCCGGGTTTCTCGGTGTCGGTCGGCGAGATGGCGGCGGCGATGCGCCGCGCCGGGGGCGAGGCGGCCCATGCGCGTCTGCGCTGGCAGGCCGATCCGCAGATCCAGGCGATCGTGTCGAGCTGGCCGCCGGTGCTGGCGACGCCGCGCGCCGAAGCGCTTGGCTTTGGCCGCGACAAAAACATCGACGAGGTCGTGCAGGCGTTTATCGAGGACGACTTGCCCTTGCAGAAAGAGCTCGCCGGCTGATCATTCGGCAGCGTCAGACCGCGACAGCGCCGTAATACAGCGTCACCGTGTGCTTCGCCTCGGCGAAAAACAACCAACGCTCGATGACAAGGCCGAGCGCGGCGCTGATGACGGCGAGGGCCGCGGCGATGAGCCCGATACCGCCCGCGGTCAGCAGCGCGACGAGGCTCAGCAGCGCCGGCAATAGAAACGCGGTGATGCGGGCGATCAGGCGAAGCCGCGTCTTGTGCTTGCGTGCAATGCGGAACCCCATCTCCTGCAAGAGGTAATTGTCCTGGGTATGCGGCGGTTCGAGCATCCGCACCGGACCGCGGCTGCCGAGCGCGGTGGCGCTGGCGACGGTGCTCGGCGCAGAATTCGTGTCGACAAAGCGCCAATAGGCCTCCTTGCTCCACCACGCGGCAAGCACGGTCAGCAATGCCAGGAGCGGCGTCCCGACCGGCCGCACGACCCAAAAGCGGATCATCAGGTCGAGCAGCAGAAACCCGGCCATCAGGCCGAGCATGAAGTAGTTCGGCACAACCCAACGGTTGTGCCATTGGTGGATCGGCTTTAGCGAGGCATAGATCATGCCGGTGCAGGCGATCGTCACCGCTGCGCAGATCGCTGCAAGAAAACCGCACAGCCCGATGAGGCCGCCGGTTTCGCCGAAGAACACCCAGCCAATGCCGAAGATCGCCGCCGGCACAAAGGTCAACACCGACATGACGCCCTCGCGCGACAGCCAGGAGGAGCGCCATTGCGAAAAAGCGCGCCAAGCGCGTTCGGGCCGGCCGAGATGGAATACCGAGGAGACAAGACCCGCGGCGGCGAGGATGAAGGCGGTCGCGAGCGCGACAAAACCGAACCAGCCGCTTTGCGGCAACAGGCCGAGCGGCGCGGCGAGGCCGAGCAGAAACAGCAGCGCAAACCCGGCGCCCGAAGCGGTCGTGAAAAAGACAATCGACAGCGCCGGATGCATCGTTTCGCTTAGCGCGACAGGAGGCGGTCGACCCAGCGCAACAGCGGGTTCGCGACATCGGCTGCGCTTTGCGCTTCGGCGAGGAGCGCGGTCAACGGCTGCGGCGCGAGGTCATCGACATAGGGGCGCGCGCGGCGCGGCGGCAGGTATTTGTTGGTCGGGCGATAGCCAAGCTCCGGCATCAGGTCTTTGCCGCCGCGCGCTGCGACAAGCTCCGATACCGCAGAATTCGGATCGCCGAGATCGCCGAAGAACCGCGCCTTTGTCGGGCATACAGAAACGCACGCGGGCTGGCGCTCCTCGGGCGCCAAGTTCGCGTTGTAGATGCGGTCGATGCACAGCGTGCATTTCTTCATGACGCCTTCATCGGCGTCGAATTCGCGCGCGCCGTAGGGGCAAGCCCAGGAGCACAATTTGCAGCCGATGCAGAGGCTCTCATTAACAAGCACAATGCCGTCTTCGGCGCGCTTGTAGGAAGCGCCGGTCGGACATACCGTGACACAGGCGGCGTCTTCGCAATGCAAGCAGGATTTCGGGAAATGGACCGTGCGCGCGCCATCTCCCTCGCCTTCCTCGAAGGAATGGATGCGGTTGAACCAGACGCCCCAGGCGCCGTCGCCATAGGCGTTGAAGTCGGGAAGCGGCGCCATGTGCCCGCCGGTGTTCCATTCCTTGCAGGCGGTGGCGCAGGCATGGCAGCCGACGCAGAGATCGAGATCGATAACGAGGCCGAGCTGCGTCTGCCCGGGATAGCGCGCCGGCAGATCGGTCATTCGGCGGCGTCCTGCTGCTCGTCGCCGCCAAAGCGCGCGCCGTAACGCACGATCTTCGGCGGCGGCGCCATCGAACGCGGGCGGCCGAAGGCGGCAAAGTGGGGCGCGCTGTGGCCGGCTTCGGCAGCCGGCGCCTTC
>VAZF01000634.1 GCA_005888425.1 Alphaproteobacteria bacterium | reverse complement strand
TCTGGTGCAATTCGATGCGGAAGCCCGGGTCGAAGGTGCGATTGATCATACGCTCCCCGTGCACTTCGAGGATGCGCGAGGACGCGAACCCGCCCATCAGCGCCTGACGCACCTTGGCCGGATCGGCACCGGCCTTGGAGGCGAACAGCAAGGCCTCGCCGACCGCCTCGATCGTCAGCGCGACGATGATCTGGTTGGCGACCTTGGTGGTCTGGCCGGCGCCGACATCGCCGACCAGCGTGATGTTCTTGCCCATCAATTCGAACAGCGGCTTGACCCGGTTGAACGCCGCCTCCGAGCCGCCGACCATGATCGTCAGCGAGGCCGCCTTGGCGCCGACCTCGCCGCCGGACACCGGCGCGTCGACATAGTCGCAGCCCTTCTGGACGATCTCGGCGGCGAACACCTTGGTCTCGATCGGCGAGATCGAGCTCATATCGACGACCGTCTTGCCAGGCTTCAAGCCGGCCGCGACCCCGTCGGGGCTGAACAGCACGTTCTGCACATCGGGGGTGTCCGGCACCATGATGATGACGACTTCAGCCTGCTCGGCGACCGCTTTCAGCGTGTCGCAGACGGTGGCGCCCTCGCGGATCTCGGGCGGCACCGTGCGCTTGCCGTAGACGAACAGCTCATGCCCGCCCTTTATCAGGTTGTGGGCCATCGGCCGGCCCATGATGCCGAGCCCGACAAAACCGACCTTCATGATGCCTCTCCGCTGATGGTTCGCCGCTGGGGGTCGCTGTTGGGGGTCGCTGTTGGATTGGGGCACAGTGCTACAGTTCCGCCCGCGATCTCAAGCCGATAGGGCGGCCGAACCGATCCTCGCGCGATATCGCGCCAGCCGACCCACGCAATAAGCGTCACTCGAATTGCGCGCAGCGGTGCTACCTTCGACGCCCTGTCGCAACATTCCGGCCAATAAGCGCCAGCCGTCGCTGATCCCGCGGCTGCGGAAGGACGCGGACGACGAGTACCGCGCCAAGCGCTATCCCCAGGCGATCGAGGATTTGACGCGCGCGGTCGCCTTTGGCGCCGATGACGGGCTCGTCTGGCTGCGGCTCGCGCAGAACCTCGCGGCGGCCGGTGACGATCACGTCGCGGCGGCGGCTTACAACGCCTATCTCAAAGCGACCGATCCGGTCGAGCGCGGCAACGCGCTGTTCATCATCGCACGCGATTACGACCGCCACGACCAGTACAAGGAGGCGCTCGCCGTCTTCAAGGCGGGGCTCGTGCTGACCCAATCGCCGGCGGTCGCCGAACGCGTCGAGCAGTTGAAGCGGCTCGTCGCGTTCCGCGTCACAAAGCTCGACGTCCAGGCCGAAGCGGACACGGCGCGCGCCTGCCTGCGCATGAACGAGAAGATCGCGCCAAAAGCCGATTTGTCCTATGGCGCCTTTGTGCGCAGCGAGCCGGCGCTCGACGGCATCGTCACGATGCGCGGCGATACGCTCTGTCTCGACGGGCTGAAACACGGCGAGACTTATCAGATCGAACTGCTCACCGGCTTCCCGGCGGCGAGCGGAGAGACGATGCCGGAGACGTTCAAGGGGCGCGTTGTCGTGCCCGACCGGAAGCCGGCGATCAGCTTTGCCGGCGCCGGCTACGTGTTGCCGCGCGAGGGCGGCGCTGGGCTGCCGGTCACGACGATCAACCTCGACCGGGTCAAGCTCCGGCTCGTGCGGGTCAACGACCGCAATCTCGTGCCGAGCATCAATGCCGAGAAGCTGACGATGAGCTTCGGCACCGACGATGTCGACGAGGTCATCAACCAGAATGGCAGCCTGGTCTGGAACGGCGAGATGACAATTACCGGGCCGCGCAACCGCCCGGTCGTCACCGCGATCCCGCTCAATGACATGCTGCGCGACAAAAAGCCGGGGGTCTATCTCGCGGTTGTCGAGCGCACCGACACCAAGGACGATGGACGCTCGACGCCGGCGACCAATTGGGTGCTGGTGTCCAATTTGGGGCTGACGACCTATTCCGGCACCGACGGCATGGCGGTCGCCGTGCGCTCGCTTGCGGATGCGAAACCGGTCAAAGGCGTCGCGCTAAAGCTCTATGCGCACAACAATGGCGAGCTCGCGACGGCGACGACCGATGCCGATGGGCTGGCGCGCATCCCGGCGGCGATGTTGCGCGGGCGCGGCGGCGACGAGCCCTACGCGGTCATGGCCTATGGCGGCGATGGCGATTTCAATTTCCTCGAAGTCGGACGCGCCGCGTTCGACCTGTCGGACCGCGGCGTCAGCGGCCGCGCGCCATCGGGGCCAGTCGACGCGTTTCTCTACACCGATCGCGGCATCTACCGCCCGGGCGAGAGCGTGCATCTCGTCGGGCTGGTGCGCGACGATAAGGCCGACGCCTCGCCCAGGCTGCCGGTGACGCTCAGACTGGTGCGGCCGGACGGGGTCGAGGTCGAGAAGCGCCAGCTGACGAGCGACACGCTCGGCGCGCACGACATCACCTATGCCCTGGCGCGCGACGCGCGGATCGGCACCTGGCATGCCGAATTGAAACTCGACTCGAAAGCGCCGGCGATCGGCAGCATCGAGTTCCGCGTCGAGGATTTCGTGCCGCCGCAATTGAAGGTCGAACTGTCGGCCGCCGACCAGCCGGTGAAGCCGGGCGAGCCGTTCCCGGTCACGGTCGGCGCCCGCTACTACTACGGTGCGCCCGGCGCCGGGCTCAGCGTCGAGGCGCAAGCGTCGATCGCGTTCGACGATGCGCCATTCCCGAACGAGCCCGGCTTTCATTTCGGCCTGGTCGGCGACGAGTTCACCAGCACCCGCAAGGATCTCGAGCCCCCGGCAACCGACGCCGAGGGCAAAACGACCATAGCGCTGAACCTGACCGATCTGCCCGATGTCACAAAGCCATTGGCCGTCACCGTGCAGGTCAGCGTGTTCGAGCCGAGCGGCCGCGCGGTCATCGAGAGCGTGATGCGGCCGATCCGGCAGCGGCCCTTGGCGATCGGACTGCGCTCGCCGGCCGGCGACGATGCGATCCCCGAGGGGCAACCCGCGAATGTGGAGATCATCGCGCTCGACGCCGACGCGAAGCGGATCGCGAGCCAGGGCCTGCGCTGGGAATTATTGCGTGAGAACTGGCAGTACAGCTGGTATTCGGTCAATGGCAGCTGGCGACATCGCACACAGCGGCGCGATCAGCCGATGGAAACGGGCTCGCTCGATATCGGTGCGAACGCCATGGCGGCGTTGTCGCGCACCTTGCCGGCCGGGCGTTATCGCTGGGAGGTGACGGATCCGGCAAGCGGCGCGCAATCGAGCCTGCGCTTCCATGTCGGCTGGTGGGTCGAGGCGGCGTTGCCGGATGTGCCGGACAAGCTCGAG
>VAZF01000633.1 GCA_005888425.1 Alphaproteobacteria bacterium | reverse complement strand
GACCGCCGCTTCGGGCGAGACGGCGACGGCGCGGTCGAACTGCTCGCGGATGGCGGTGATGGCGCCGGTCCGCTCGCGCGCCAGCCCCTGTTCCACGACGGCGGTCGCGCCTGCGAGCGCCGCTGCATCGCGCTCGACGATGCCCTGGAGCGCACGGATGGCCGGCTGCTCGGGCAACGCGGAAAGGCATTTGGCGACAGCCTCCATACCGCCCAATGCCAATAGCAATTGCATGATCGCCACCTCGGCCGAGATTTCGCCGGCGAGGTAGCACGCGAGCGCCGGCCGGGCCGCTTCGGGGCAGGCGTCGAATGCGTCTTTCGGCGGCTCGCTCATAGAGGTCTGAAGGTACGGGCGAGATTGACGCGATCTGCCGCGCCCCAGGCGTATTTGTAATTCTCGCCGCCGCGCAGAAAGTGAAATTCGTGCACGCCCTCGCCAATCGCGGCGCGGATCGCGTAGTCGAGCAACTGTGCGCCGGGGCTGAGCCGCGTCATCTCCGGATCGAAGCCGCCGAGATAGGCATAGGCGTTGCCGCCGTGCTGAAATCCGTAATAGACGCCGGCAACGGCACCGCAAATCCGAAGCCGATAAAGGCGCAGCATTCCGGCCGCGCAAAACTCTCGCGCCGCCGCGCGGTGAAAGGCGCGCACCGCCGGATCGGCGAGCACACCCGCTTCACCGCGCTCATGCCAGCGCTCCTCATGCAGCCGAAATAGATCGTCGAGCGCCGTGTCGATCGTGGCGTGCTCGGCCGTCTCGATGGCGATGGGACCAATGGTTTCGGTTCGCGAATGGGCCTGGCGCACATCGCGCAATGTCTTCCGCGGCACGACCGTCGCGAGATCGCCCGGGTCGGGCGGCAGTGTCAGCACCGGGCAGCACGGCCCGGATTGGCGGGTTTCTGCGACGCGGGACGGCGCGGCGGCGCGGACAAAGGCAGCATCGGGCGGCAGATCTGGCAGGTGACATTCCTGCCAACCTGGGATGTCGAGAATGGCGGCGAGCAGCGCATCGGCGGCTTCGGGATAGGCCGGATCGACGAGCGCGTCGATGTAATCGGACACGCCGATGCCGATCGGCAGCAGCTTGATGCAACCGGGCTCGTGCAGTTCGTAAAGCGGCAGGACCGCGATCAGTGTTTGATCGGCGCGCGCGGTGACGATGCGCGGCATGCCGGTCCCAAACTGGCGCCACCACGGCACGAGCCAGTGCGGCGACTGGAACGGCGTCGCGCCGGCTAGGCGCTGCCACAGCGCCGCCCAGTCCGGCAGCAGCGCTTCCAACCCTTCGTCAGTATTGATGCGCTCGATGTGCATCAGTGGCCTGATCATGACCCTCAGAGCACGAACGCATCGTCCAAAAATTGATCCCGGCGAAGGCCGGGATCCATGGTCGCGACCATCCTGCGGCTGACAAATGGGTCCCGGCGTGCGCCGGGACCTCGGCGATACGCGGTCAGCGGTCGAGCCACCAATCTTCCATGCGCCAGCCATTGTACTGGCTGTTGACCATGATCGTGACGCCCTTCAGCTGCGGCTGCCAGCAGGTTGCGGCGCGGAAGTGGTAGACGATTGGCCGCGCGCCGTCCTCCTGCAGTTTCTTATCGATGTCCCAGACAAGGCGCTTGCGCTTGTCCTGGTCGGCCTCTGTCGATTGCGCCACGAACAGCTTTTCGAGTTCCGGGTTGCAATAGCCGGTGTAGTTGCGTTCCGAGCCGCAGCCGTAATTCTCAAAGAATTGCTGGTCCGGGTCATCGACACCGCTGCCCGTATTGTTCATCCCGATCTGGTAGTCGTGGCGCGCGACTTTCGGGAACCAAGTGGCGGTATCGACCGGATCGAGCTCGCCATCGATCCAGATCGGTTTCAGCTGATCGATCAGGATGACGGCGGGGTCGCGGAAGATCGGGATATTACGCGCCGACACCTTGACGGTGAGATGCTTGTCCGGGCCGTAGCCGAGGCTCTGCATGATGTTGCGCGCGGCGTCGCGGTTCTTCTCGACATCGGGACCATAGCCGGGCAGCGTCTGCAGCATCTCGGTCGGCAAGCCCCATTGTCCAGCGGGCAGCGGCTGCATCGCACCGCCGACGTCCCCCTGCCCTTCGGCCAGAATGTCGATAAAGGATTTGCGGTCGATCGCATAGGCCAAGGCCTTGCGCAAATCCGGGTTGTTGAAGGGCGGATTGTCGCGATTCATGATCAAATTGGTGCTGGCATTACCAGGCGCCAATTCGCAGATTGCCTGCGGCGCCTGGTTCTTCACATCCTTCAGCATCGGGATCGACACCTCGAATGGGAAGGTCATGTCGAACTTGCCGCCGATGAAGGAGAGCATCGCGGTCGCGCGGTTGGGGATGATCGTGTAGTCGATGCCGTCGAGATAGGGCCGGCCGGGCTTCCAGTAATCCGGGTTCTTTGCGACCTTGATCGACTCGTTCGGCTTGAACTCGACAAATTTGAACGGCCCGGTGCCGATCGGGCGCTGCCGCATCTGTGCCGGCGGAACATGGCACGGATAGACCGGCGTGTAGCCCGAAGCGATCAATGTCAGCAATGCCGGCTGCGGCCGCTTCAACACGAAGGTCGCTTCGAGATCGCCGTTCGTTTCGATGTCGGCGACATTGTTCCACCAGGATTTGCGCGGGTTGGCGCGGAACCGATCCTGGCCGCGTCCGCTCAGCAGATCCCAGGTGCATTTGACATCGGCCGCGGTGAAGGGCTTGCCGTCATGCCATTTGACGCCGGGGCGCAGCTTGAAGGTCAGCGCCTTGCCGTCCTCGCTCCATGACCAGCTGTCGGCGAGCTCGGGCCGGATTGTCGCGAGGCTGTTCTGGGCGATGTGCTGATCGTAAACGACGAGGTTGTTGAACACCCCCATCATCGGGATCTCGGTCGAGTTCGTCCCCTCTTCGTGGATCGACATCGAGGCCGGGCTGTCGCGGTGATAGACGCGCAGGACGCCGCCCGATTTCTGCGCGACCGCGATCTGGCCGATCCCGGATGCGAGGACGAGTGCGGCGGCCGCGCCGATGCCGCGAACCCAGCCTTTCATCAACGTCCCTCCCTTATCCGGCAGTAATCCCGCCGCTGTCGAGTATCGAAGCGGATTTCGCCGGCCAAGGAAAGCACGGCCTTTAGAACGTGCTGGCGGGATGCAGCACCCGCGGCGGACCGGCGTTGACCGGGCAAGACGGCCCGCCACGACGAGGAGCCCCCGATGTATCTCGCCCGCTTTTCCTATTGCGTGCTGCCGGTCAACCGCCAGCGCGCCCTCGATTTCATCCGCCGCGAGGTCGAGGCCGCCCGCTCGAACGGGCTCAACGCCCGCATGCTGGTGCCGCTGACCCGCGGGCATGGCGACGGCGCGGCATTGCAGTTCGAGGTCGAATTGCAGAAGCTCGATCAGCTCGACCAGTTTCGCAACAAGGGCATCGGATCGAGCAAGGAGACCGGCAATTGGATGCATTCGTTCAGCGAGGTGCTGACCCAGCCCCCGGCGGTCGAGATCCTGCACGTTGACGGCGCCGAGGCGAAATAACCCTGAAACAGTGCCTGCGCCTGCCGGCCTGCATTTGCAGGGAATTTGCAGGCGACCGCTCCCTATTCGTCGCGATGCGGGCGCGCGTCCTTTTGCTGCATATGCAGCGGATTTGCAGCAAAACGCGCCCGGCTCCGGTTCGGCAAGCGGGGGGCTGTCGCGATACATTCGCTGTTCCGTCGATTTCGCCGCTCCCGAACCA
>VAZF01000632.1 GCA_005888425.1 Alphaproteobacteria bacterium | reverse complement strand
CGATAGACTGCAATCTGATGCACGGAACGGAAGTTGCGGACGCGCAGCTGGGTCCAGCTCTTTCCTTTGGCCGAGCGGATGCCGAGCCGGTTGAGAACGGGGGCAATGCTGTGGTCCGGCAGCGTGCGAGCCAGTTCACGGACCAGTTGCACGGTCTCCATGTCGGTCTTCCAGCGATTTTGGCCAGTGCGGTTCTTCACCACTTCAAGCCGCGTGTGATCCCCGCCCTGCCAATGCAATACAAGGCGCAGCCGATCGGCCTCGACCGTAACGATGATCTCATTGAGGACGGCCCGTAAAATCCGCTTGCGGGTTTCGCTGGACGCGGCGGGATGGTTCCATAGGCGAGGCAAGTCATCAGCGAGCGCCAGCAACGTCGCGCGCTCCTCGTCGCGCAGCGCGCGCGGCTGTTCGCTCTGCAGGCTCTGGATCTGCTCTTCGAGTCGCGCAACGGTCGCCAGGCGTTCATTCCATCGGCGTTCGAGCTCGCCGGCGACCAGCCGGTTATCGGGATCAACCGCATCATATTGCCGGCGCGCATGTGTCGCTTCGTAGCGCGCTTGTTCCAGGGCGAGTTCACTTTGCCGCAGCCGTTCCGCACCGGCCCGCTCGCGATCCTCAATCAACTGCAACGCCGCCTCAATAGCCAGCGGCGAGATCGCACGCAGCACTTCCGCCGACACCGCCGCATCGACGCGCATATTGCTGAACGTGATGCACTTCTTGTCGCTGGCGTAGTCCATTTCGGCATTGCAGATGTAACGAGTATCGCGCCGCGCATGGTGCAGTACCTTGAGCTTGCGTCCGCAGTGCCCGCAACGGAGCAGTCCAACGAGAAGCCCTCCGCCCTTGCGCACCGAGCCTGCCACCATCGTGCCCTTCATATTGGCGTTGCCGGCGATAATCTTCTGGTTGCGATCATACTCCTCCCATGAGATGTAGCCATCATGGTGATCGCGGATCAGCACCCCCCATTCCTCCCGCCGGCGCGCAACACCGTGAGTGATGACTTTGCGTCCGCCGTCGAGCCGGGCGCGCGAGCCGGTGCGGCCAAAAACGTAGGCGCCGGCATAGACCGGATTGGTCAGCAGCCGATGAACGGTATTGTAGCGTGGCGGGCGCCACTGCACGGTCCGCCCCTGGCGACCATAGACGGCAATCGGCAGGTCAATCCCCTCCTGCCGCAGCCACAGGGCGAGTTGGCGCACGCTGCCAATCTCGCTGAACTTGCGGAACACCAGAGACAGCGCCTCACGGATCCGCCGGTCGGGGTCCTGTTCGAGGCGATCATCGGCGCTGCGCCGGTAGCCGATCGCGACCATCGTGTACAGCTCGCCGCGCGCCGCCTTCAGGCGCAACGCCTCTTGTGAACGCTGCCGGAAGATCGACAATTCGAGTTCGCTGAAGGTTCCTTTCAAACCAAGCAACAGCCGGTCGTTGACCAGTCGCGGATCGTAGATGCCGTCCTCGTCGATGATCAGACTGTTCACGAAGGCGCAGAATTCCAGGAGCGTGTGCCAATCGCGGCCGTTGCGCGCCAGCCGCGACGCCTCAATCGCCAACACCGCGCCGACCGTGCCGGCGCAGATCGCCGCGAGCAGACGCTCGAAGCCGGGACGGACTTGACCAGCACCCGACCGGCCAAGATCATCGTCGATAACAATAACGTTCTCCCAGCCGAGCGCCCGCGCCCGCTCCACCAAGGCGTATTGCCGGCGTCGGCTCTCGGGGTTATGGAGCAGCTGATCAGCGGTCGACTGCCGAACGTAGACGTAAGCCTCGCGCGCCAGATGCTCAGCCGTAATCTTATTCATTGCTGGCCTCGCCCGGCAGCGCCGTATCGGCGGCGAGGTACTCCGCCATCAGCAGCGCTAGCAGAGACGTCACTTCCGCCCGAATCGGTGGTGGTATTCGGTTTGGCTCGAGCGCGTTGGCCGCGCGCGCGAGCAGATCGAGCTGCCGGCGGCCGACTGGTCGCTCCATCATCGCACTTCCCCCTCATCATGCTCGAAGATGACAAGCATAGGAGCGCGCCATTGATTGCGCCGCGCAGCGCGTGCAGCGCCTCGAGCGTCAGACGTGGCATCTCGATGATCGTAAGTTGCGCTGCCCAGGGCTCAGTCATCCAAGCCGGCAACAGCGAACGCGTGCCGTCCGGCTGCTCGATAACAAAGTGGACGCTACCCGCATGGTGCAATCGACGCACCACCACAACGCGTTCGCCCGCACGCGGGTGCA
>VAZF01000631.1 GCA_005888425.1 Alphaproteobacteria bacterium | reverse complement strand
GCGGAAGGCCTGTGGATCGCGGCGAGCACGGCCAGGAGTGGCATCAAAACGGCCGCCCAGCCGATGACGAGGGCAGCGGTTGCGGCGGCGACCGTGTTCGGCCCGTTCCCGAGGATCTCCGTCGCGTTCTTCGCCAACCCCTCCCACAGCGTGCCGAGACTCGTATACATGCGGGTGCGCGCCAGGTGCTCGGCCCCGAGCATTCGATAGGACCAGCCCGCCTGCTTGACGCGCATCGCGAGCGCCTTGTCTTCGCAGATCTCGCCCCGCACTGCGGCGTGCCCGCCCGCGGCGAAATAGAGATCCCGACGGATCAGCAGAACCTGGCCGTTGACCGCGATCTGGTTCGAGCCGGATTGGTTCACCGGCCGCAAATCCTGCACGCAACCGATCAGCAGGAGACCCGCCGGGATGATCAGCCGCTCCCAAAAGCTGCCGACTTCCTGCAGCGGGTTCAACGACAGCATGTCAATGCGCTGATCGAGCGCGGCGGCAAGGGCCGCCCCGAGAAGATCGGGCGCCGCGCGGACATCGGCGTCGACAAAGCACAGCCATTCCGTGTGCGCCTGCAGCGCGCCTTGCCAGCAGGCATGCGGCTTTCCCATCCAGCCCGCCGGCAGATCGCCGGCATCGATCAGCCGGATGCGCGGATCGTCCTGCGCGATCTTGCCGACCGCCTCCGCCGTGCCGTCCTGCGAGCCGTCATCGATGACGATGATCGACAACTTGTGGGTCAGACCCCGCTGCGCGGTCAGCCCGGCGAGGCAGGTGTCGATATTGCCGATCTCATTACGCGCCGGAACGAGGATCGCCACCGGCGGCAACGGTTCCGTGCTGGTCGGAGGCGGGCCGAGCGATGCGTTGCGATGCGTCCGGAATTGCCGCAGCAGACGCAGCAGCAACCAGCCGACCAGACCCGCCCAAATCGCACCGGCCAGCAGCGCCGCCACTTAGAAAGCCCGTTCCGATACGGCTTCCTCCGGCGTCGCGCCCTGCGCCTCGCGGCCATAGAGCTGGCGAAGGGCCGCGCAGGAGATCCATACCTTGTGATGGTCGCGCAGAAAGCGTCGCCGCGGCAATGCCGCCGGATTGAACGCCCGGGTCAGCCCCCAGACGATCAGCGAGTCGGCGAAGGTGTGCAGGTAGCCGGACAAGGTCGGCGGCCGCTCGACAATCTCAAAGCCGTAGCGCGGCGCCAGCCGGCGCAGCTGGGCGCCGCCGATCCGGCTCGACAGCATCGAGTCGCCGCAAAATGCCTGCACATGCTGCCAATCCGGGTCGTGCTGGATATAGTCCGCCAGAAGGCCGAGTGACCACAGCATGCGGCGCCGCATCTCCTTCGCCCAGGCGAGGTTCGGGCCGTTTCCGGCATAGCGTGGCACATGCTCGTTCCACAGATGCACGGCGCCGATCCGCTCGCCCTCGCGAATCTCGGTCCCATCAGCCAGCAGGACCGGCATCACGGCTTGCATCAATCCGATGCGCAGGATGCAGCGGGGATCGTCGGTAAATTCCTCGATGCGATAGTAGGCGCGCAGCGACGCATCGATCGAGCCGATGAACGCGCGCCAGGCTTCGTCTTTCCAATCGGTATGCCAAGGACCGGGATCGTAGGTCTGTTCGGGGGAGGGGGCCGCCTCAATCGCCATCGTTCAAGCCGGCTTGGCGATTGCTCGCCGTTGCCGCCTCACTCCAACGGCCGCGGGCATAGCGGTCTGTTGTGCTCCCTCACACTTCGCCGCCATCGGCGTCGAGTGCATGCTGTTCTCCCGATCCGGGAATAGCTGCGCTTATTGTTCGGATACTTGTAGCCCGCAGACAAGTAAAACTCGCGATTTCGCAGCGGGGCGTGCTTTACATGACGAATTCTTAACTCAGATCAAGCGCGGGTCGCTTCTCGCGTCATGCCGCGCGTTGCGGCATATCGCCCGCCCGGTGCATTGGCTCTCGGCGAATGCCGGACAAAGACCACCGGCGCCGGCAAAACGAGGCCGGCGCCCATCAACGCGACTGAGCTCAGCCGTAGAAGCGATTCAGCCAGCCCGCCAGCCTCGCGCCCAAACTGGCCTGAGAAGCGGCCGGCTGGCTGCGCAGGGCCATCAGCCGGCCGGCGACCAGATCGTCACGGGCGCGCGCGAGCACCTCGACGACCTGGACGTGGTCTGTGTCGGGATGATCGTTGAATGACTCGATGCGCCGGTAGTGGCGGCCGGTCACTTCGTTGATCGCCCGCAAGACAACCGGCTGCAATGTGCCGACGCCATCAACGGCCATGATCGCGCCGCGGATGCAGCGGCGCCCGTCATGCGTTTTGAGAGTTCCTTTG
>VAZF01000630.1 GCA_005888425.1 Alphaproteobacteria bacterium | reverse complement strand
CGAGAAGCCGCCGATCTCGGGTGTGCCGGTGCCGGGCGCATAAACCGGGTCGAGCCCATCGACATCAAAGCTGACATAGGCCGGGCCGTCGCCGACGATCTGCCGCGCCTCTTCCATGACCCGCTCCGGCCCGAGCCGGAAGAATTCCTCGATATGCACGATGCGGATGCCGACGCTTTCGGCCCACTCCTTCTCGTCTGGCGAATACATCGAGCCGCGCACACCGATCTGGATCATGCGCTTGGGGTCGGCGAGCCCTTCCTCGACGGCGCGGCGGAACGGCGTGCCGTGCGTATATTTCTCGCCGCCGAAATAGCTGTCGGTTGTGTCGGAATGGGCGTCGAAATGCACGATGCCAACCGGCCGCTCGCGAGCGATCGCGCGCAGGATCGGCAGAGTGACGAGATGGTCGCCGCCGGCGGAGAGCGGCGCCGCCCCGCCAGCGTGCACGCGCGCGAAAAACGCCTCGATGCGCTTCAAGGAGTCGTGCAGATCGATCGGGTTGACCGGCGCGTCGCCATGATCGCCGACCCGGCACAGCTCATAAGGCGCGACGAGGCTCGCATGATGCACCCGCCGCATCAGCGTCGACATGTTGCGGATCTCGCGCGGGCCGTGCCGCGCCCCGGGCCGGTTGGTCGTGCCGCCATCCCAAGGGACGCCGACAATGGCGATATCGAGCTTTGCCGGGTCGCGCTCGATCGGCAGCCGCATGAAGGTCGCGACCTCGCCGAAACGCGGCATGACGAGGCCGGACAGCGGTTGAGGATTTTCTTTTACCATGCCGCAGTATAGGCCCAGGTCGGCCGGCGCAAAACGCTGCGTCAGCGCTTGACCGGGGCGGCGCGCTGCAGGGCCTGAACCACCATCGGACGGTGGCTGTCCGACGCCCAGCCCAGAGCGTCGCGGCCGGTGAAGTCGGTCTTGCGCGGATTGGCGCCCTTGGCGAGCAGAGCGCCGACGATTTCGAGATTGCCGCGGCTCGCCGCCATCATCAGCGGCGTCACCCCGTCCTTGTTGGTCGGGTCAGGCGAGGAGCCGGCGTCGAGCAGCAATTTCGTCATCTCGGCCTGGTTGCGGTCGGCGGCGTAGTGCAGCGGCGTGTTGCCGAGCTTATCGGTAACATCGAGCCGGGCCTTCGCCTTGATCAGGATCGCGGCGATCGACAGATTGCCCCGGATCGCCGCGATATGCAGCCCGGTGCGGGTCTCTTCATCGGTCTCGTTCGGGTTGTTGCCGCTGGTGACGAGCAGGCGCACCTTGTTGGCGTCGTTGTCGGTCGCGGCCCGTGCGACGTTGTCGTAATAGACGTTGAACGGGTTGAAATCGGCCTGCCCGTGCCGCGCGCCGAACAGCAGCACCAATGCCGCGATTGCGAACAGAAATGCGATCCGGCCGGTCATGACATCCGCCTTGCTTGCGGCGCGCGGTCGAGCTCGTCGAGCCAATCGAGCGCGGCATCGATCGTCTCGACCGAAGGCCCTGGCTCGGCCGGCGGGCGGCGCACCATGATGACCGGCAGGCTCAGCTCGCGGGCGGCGATCAATTTGGCTTCAGTCGCGGCGCCGCCGCTCGCCTTGCAGACGACGACATCGATGCCGTGGCGCTCCAAGAGGTGCCGCTCCTCGATAAGGCTGAACGGGCCGCGCCCGGTGACGACCTCGTAAAAGCGCAACGGCAGCGGCTCGGGCGGCGGATCGATCATCCGCACGACAAAGCGGACGCCGGTGGCCGATGCGAAGGGCGTGATCGAATTGGCGCCGACCGTCAGCCAGGCGCGTCGGCCCACCCGGCCGACGAGGAGGGCGGCGGCTTCGAGGCTGTCGACCTCGATCCAGCGATCGAGCGGATGGCGCTGCCAGGCCGGCCGGCGCAAGGACAGCCGCGGAATGCCGGTGCGGCCGGCGGCGAGCCGCCCGGCGCGCGAAATTTCGGCAGCGAAGGGGTGGGTCGCATCGATCAGCCGGTCGACGGCTTGACCCATCATATAGGCGGCGAGCCCGGCTGGGCCGCCGAACCCGCCGATGCGCACCTGCCCCGGGATAGGGCCGGGGTGACGCGTGCGGCCGGCGAGCGCGGTCGTCACCGCCATGCTGTCGCCAAACCGCGCCAGCGCGCTGCGCGCCAATGCCGCCGCCTCGCCGGTGCCGCCGAGGATCAGCAGATGCCGCGCGCTCATGTCATGGCTCCGACCCGCCCCAGGAACTCGCCGTCACGGCCGACAATCGCGACCTCGACGGCGGTAGCGCCGCTCAATGTCGCGAGCGCGACCTCGCGCGCCTGCCAGCCGACCGCCTCGGCGAGCGCCTCACGCCGCTCGCCGGCCAGCTCGAGGATCGCGCCAGCGCTGTCCGCTTCGGATGCGGCCGCGACCGTTGCCGGGTCGGCGCCGCGCCCGGCCAGCATGTTGGCGAGCGCTGCGGCATCGAGCCGGCTGCGGCTCGAATGCAGGTCGAGATGCCCCTGCGCCAGCTTCGCGATCTTCGCGAAACCGCCCGCGAGGGTCAGGCGCGGAACGGGATGGCGGCGCAGATATTTGAGTGTGCCGCCGACAAAATCGCCCATGTCGATCAGCGCCGCCTCGGGGAGATCGTAAAGCCGCTGCACGGCGCGCTCGGATGTGCTG
>VAZF01000629.1 GCA_005888425.1 Alphaproteobacteria bacterium | reverse complement strand
GCGACAATTACATAGCGGAATGCGAGCGCGCGCGTCCGCATCAGCGCATGGCCGCGGCCGGTCTCCGCCAATTAGTGGAACGCGAGATCAGCGAGTATCGCGCCGAATACGCGAGCGATATCGTCGAGGGTGTTTGGATACAGGTGCGCGGAACCCGGTTCGGCACGGGCGACGCGCTGCGGCTGGTGGTGGCATGCGAAGACATCACGGAGGTAAAGACGGCCGAAGCCAGTTTGCGCCGTCTGACCGGGAAGCTACTCCGGCTCCAAGATGAAGAGCGGCGGCGGATCTCACGCGAATTGCACGATGCCACCGCCCAGAACCTGCTCGGCGCGACGCTCGGCATCGGTCAGGCGTTGCGGCTGGCTCCGCGGTTGAAGCGTACGGCCAGGGCAGCGCTGGAAGAGAGCCGATCCTTGATCGAGCAAAGTCAGCGCGAAATCCGCACCGTCTCGTACTTGCTGCATCCGCCGATGCTCGACGAAGCGGGGCTGCCGGCGGCGTTGCGTTGGCTCTGCGACGGCTTCTCGAAGCGGACCGAGATCAGTGTCGACCTACAGATCTCGCCCGAAATCGCCCGGCTCCCGGAAGAGGTCGAGGCCGCGCTGTTCCGTATCGCGCAAGAAGCGTTGGCAAACGTGCATCGCCATTCAGCAAGCGCCGCCGCTAGGGTCACATTGACCCTGGACACGCCTAGCGAGGCAAGCTCGACAGTCGTGCTGAGCATCGAGGATGACGGCCGGGGAATGCCCCTCGGGATTGTCGAGGCGGTCGTCTCGGGCAAACGCTCCAGGAACCTTCAGAACCTTGGTATCGGGCTCATGGGAATGCGAGAGCGATTGCACCAACTCGGCGGGGAATTGAAAATCCATTCGAGCGCGCAAGGCGCCACGGTGCACGTCGCGGTGCCGTTGCCGGCTTCCATTCCAATCGTGTCCGGCCCGATCTTAAGCACCTAGAAATAGATCGGATCCGCGATCGTCCGATGAACCCCGTCGGCCCAGCAACTTGCGGCCGCCGACCCCTCCACAGATCGCTTGCAATAATTGCTGGGGCAGGCGCAGCAATGCCCCGCCGTACATTGATTTACGGTTCGGTCAAGTTATTGCGGACTGCGTAGCGGACCAGTTCGACGATCGACTTAACGCCGATCTTGCGCATCAGGGCGGTGCGATGGGTCTCGACGGTCTTGATGCTGATCCCGAGCATCTGCGCGATCTTTTTGTTGCGATGGCCTTCTGCCAATAGCTGAATGATTTCGCGCTCGCGCGGGGTAAGCCGCGGTACCACCACACTATCCGCCGTGGCATGCCTCCCGGAGCGCAGGAACCCCTCCAATACCGTTTCCGAAACCTGGGCGCTGAAATACGGCTGACCACGCAGCAACGTCTCGACCGCGGTGACAACGTGCTGTTCCGCGTCCGTCTTCAGCAGATAGCCGCGCGCGCCTGCCTCCAATACGCCGTGAATAAGGGTCTCGTTGTGGTGCATCGTAAAGATCAGCACCTGTGTCCGCTCCGACGCCTTGCGGATCTGGCTCGTTACCCCCAAGCCGTTCAAATCGGGCATCATCAGGTCGATGATTGCGACATCGGGCTGCATCTCTCGCGCAAGATCAACGGCTTCCCGCCCGGTCATCGCCTCACCACAGATTTCCCAGCCCGCATGCTCCTGCAGCAGCACCCTTAGGCCGCGCCGGACGACATCGTGATCATCGGCCAGCAGTATCCGCACCATGAGAGCCCGTCACAGCAGAGAAGAGTGGTCCTGATCCGCCGGATTTTAGCCGCTTCCTATCGGTTGCGGCATACAGTGCTTCCTGTACGGCGGAGGGGGGCCTTCCTGTATGGCGGAAGAGGGACCTCATGTAGCTGGCGCCGCAAGCCGCTGACGCCCGTTAGAGTACCTGGTATCGCGATGACTTTGGCGCATTCGCACGGATACCGGCCCTTGGGGCCCGTATCAGTAGTTGTCCCTAAATCCCTTACTGTACGGAGTACTCCGGATTCCGGTGACCGCGTGAGAGCGCTACGGTCCCTGCGATCCCCAGGGGAAGGAGAGGCGCATGTATGCGCATCGCGCCGGCGGACTCGACAGCAGCTTCGAGCACCCCGACACATCGAGCTCATCCAGCACTCGTGCCGGCGGCCTTGATGTATTCTTGGCCTTGGAGCAGATCGGAGGCCGTCGCAGCTTTGCCCGGGATGAGGCGATCTATGCCGAAAGCGATCCCTCGGATTGCTGGTACCGGGTGCTCTCCGGCACGGTGCGGATCTGCAAATTGCTGGCCGATGGCCGCCGTCATATCGCCGAA
>VAZF01000628.1 GCA_005888425.1 Alphaproteobacteria bacterium | reverse complement strand
TGCGCCGCCGCGAAGAGGCCGCTGATCTACGCCTCTTCGGCGGCGACCTATGGCGACGGGACGGCCGGGTTCGACGATGCCGGCGGGATTGACGCCTTCAAGCGGCTGCGGCCGATGAACCTCTACGGATGGTCGAAGCACGCTTTCGATCTGTGGGCATTGCGGCAGGCGGTGGCGGGTGCGGCGCCGCCGCATTGGGTCGGGCTCAAATTCTTCAACGTGTTTGGGCCGAACGAGTACCACAAGGGCGACATGATGAGCCTCGTCGCCAAGAACTACCGCAAGATCGCGGCGGGTGAGACGATCCGGCTGTTCAAGTCGCATCGCCCGGATTATCGCGATGGCGAGCAGCGGCGCGACTTCGTCTATGCGAAGGATTGTGTCGCGGCGATGTTGTGGCTGTGGCGTCAGGGTCGCGACAGCGGGATATACAATATCGGCAGCGGCGAGGCGCGCAGCTTTCTCGATCTGATAAATGCGCTCGGCACCGCCTGCGGCAGAGCGCCGAACATCGAATTTGTCGACATCCCGCCGGAGATCCGGCCGAATTACCAATACTTCACCGAGGCGAAGCTGACGCGCTTGCGGCAGGCCGGCTACAACGCTCCCTTCACCCCGCTCGAGGCCGCGGTGACGGATCTCGTCACCCATCATCTGGCGCAGAGCGATCCGTATCTTTGATTAGGCGATGTAACGTCATCCCCGGGCTTGGCCCGGGGATACAGGGATTTCGTCGTTAGAGTGACGAGCGTTGCGAGCCGATCCAACCTGATCGGCCGCGCTCTAGCCCTGCGAAATTTCCTTCAAGGCTTCCTTGGCCGGATCCTCGGAACCGCCGATCACCATGTCGCCGAGCGAGACGATGCCGACCAGGCGCTTGTCGCGGTTGAGCACGGGCAGCCGGCGGATCTGCCAGGAGCCCATCTTGCGGGCGACTTCCTCGGCGTCCTCGTCCTCGAAGCAATAGCGCACCGCGTCCGACATCGCGTCGCGCACCATCGTCTTGTCCGGGTCTCGCCCTTCGGCGACCGCGCGAACCGTAATGTCGCGATCGGTGATCATGCCGACGAGCCGGTCGTTTTCGCCGACCGGCAGGATCCCGGCATCGATATCGGCCATCATCTTGGCAGCCGTCTGCAGCGTGTCGTCGGGCCGAATGACCTCGACATCGGGCGTCATCAATTCGTGTACCTGCATTCTTCCTCCTTCCGGCGCCGCCGCGCCGCGGCGATCCGCAAGGCCGTCGCCGCGACAGGGTTGGGGGTTATCCCGGGCAACACGAGGGTTCGCGGCGGCGTTCCGGCTTCGCTTCACGCGCGCCCGCCTCGGAACGCGTTGACGCAGAAGCTGTTTTGCCAGGGGTGACGAGCCACGACGACCTGATCGCGCGCGGGCGCGCCTATTTGGGGCACGGGCAAATCGACGACGCGCTCGCCTGCTTCGAAGCTGCCGTCACCCAATGTCGCGAGGCCGCAGACGCGTATTACCTGCTTGGCGAGACGCTGTTTCTGCAGCGCCGGCTCGATGCGGCATTGCGGTGCCATGCCGCGGCATTGCGCCAGGGGATGGACTGTGACATCGCCGCCCGCGGACGGGCGATGAGCGGACTCATTCCCGGCGATTTCGGCTGGATGAGCCACATGCTGCGCGGCGATTTCGAGAGCGCGTGGCGGCTCGCCGATCAGGACCGCGCCCTACGCGGCTCCGGCGGCTCAGCGACGCCGCTGCCGCGGCATATGCGGCCGGTGTGGGACGGAACTCCGTTCGACGGCCGGCATGTGCTGGTGCGCTGTTACCACGGGCTCGGCGACACGCTTCACTTCATCCGCTATGTCCCGCTGCTGGCAAAGCGCGCCGCGTCTGTTTGCGTCGAGGCGCAGCCGCCATTATTGGACCTGCTCCGCGACATGCCCGGCATTGCTCGCCTGTATGCATTGCAGGACAGCAGCGACCCTGAATGCAGCGAATTCGGCTGCGATGCGGAAACCGATGTCACCGAACTGCCGCACGCCTTTCGCACGACGATCGAGACGATCCCCAATTCGGTGTCGTATCTCCGGCCGAACGCAGCCGCAATGGTCGCGGCGAGACACCGGCTCGCGCCGCTCAATCGGCATCGTAAGATCGGGTTGTGTTGGGCGGCCGGCGGTTGGAAGCCGGAGCGGTCCCTCACCCCGCGCGAGCTCGCGCCGCTGGCGGACGTCTCGGGCGTGGCGTTCGTCTCCCTACAGCGCGGGCCGGCTTACGAAAGCTGGCGGGTGGCGCCGGAGGGACCGCCCTTCGCCGCGGAACTGATGTCAGACTCTGTCGAGGCGACCGCGGCGGTCATCGCCAGTCTCGATCTCGTCATCCCGGTCGATACAATGGTCGCCTCTTCCGCCAGCCCGCGCGCGGTGATTGGGAGAGCGTCGTGCAACGGGTCGCCACCGCGCTCGCAGCTTTGGGCAAAGGGCTGACGCTTACTTCGCCGCGTGCTGCTCGCGACGACGCTCGGCGGCGCGGCGCGCTCGATGGCGCGGTTCCTCGGCGGCGATGACTGCCTCCGGCTTTGGCTCCTCCAACGTCCATGGCACGAGCACCACCGCGAGCTGTGGGCCGCCATGCCGCAACAGCGTTTGCCGCAGGCGGTGCGCCCGCCTTGTGTGCATCAGGTGATCCCACCAATGCGCTTCGACGAGCGCCGGGATCACCACCGTGATCGCGCGGTTTGGCAATCTTTCGCGGATCTGCAGCACGAATTTGAGCAATGGCGCGACGATGCTGCGGTAAGGCGACGGGGTCTGCACCAGGCGCGGCGGCTTCAGCCCGGCAGCCCGAGCCGGGCGCTCGACCTCGTGCTCCCAGCGCCGCCGCAGCCGCTCGGCATCCTCTTCCCCATCGGGGCCTTCGAGCCGCGTCAAATGCACCGCGATGACCTCCGACGAGAGGCGCAGCGCATAGCGCACGGCTCGTTCGGCGAGCCGGTTCCACTCGCGGATCGGGACGATGACGATCGGCGGGGTCAGATCGTCGAGCGCGATGGGACCCTCGTCAATGAGCTGCCGATCGATCTGTGTGTAGTAGCGCTTTGTCAGCTTGAGGAGCGCCAGGACGAACGGGATCGTCAGCACCGTAATCCAGGCGCCCTCGACAAATTTTGCGCCGAGGATCACGGCAAGGCTGGCGCCGGTGGCGAGAGCACCGGTTGCATTGATCCCGAGCCGCACGCGATGGCCGAGCCGTCCGCCGCCTCCATCTTTGCCGGAGAGCTGACGTGACCAATGCACCGCCATCCCAGCCTGAGACAAGGTGAAGGACAAAAAGGCGCCGACCGCGAATAACGGGATCAGCCGGTCGGTGATGCCGTCGAAGATGACGAGCAGGATGGCGGCTGTTCCGGCGAGCCACAGGATGCCCACCGAATTGACGAGCCGCCTCCCGGAGATCGCGAAAGCGCGCGGGAGGTATTCGTCGCGCGCGACCTGGCGGCAGAGCCGCGGAAACCCGGCGAAGCTCGTATTGGCCGACAGGCATAGCACCGCCAAGACGCTGCTCATCGCGACGAAATAGAGTGGGCCGCGCCCCAATACCGCAGCGCTCAGCTGCGACAGGACGCTCTGATAACCGGGCTCGCTCTGGTCCATCGCCAGCGTGTGATAGGCGCCGGCGAGATAGGCAATGCCGGCCAATAAGAGGCCGAGCAAGACGACGATCGCGGTCAAGGTGCGGTGCGCGTAGGTGACCGTCGGGTCGCGAAACGCGCTGACCCCGTTGCTGACCGCCTCGACCCCGGTCATTGCGGTGCAGCCACTGGCGAAAGCGCGCAACAGGAGCCACACCGAGACGGCGGCGCCGATCTCTGCCGGCGCGGCGGGCGACGGCACGACGGGCATCGGGTCGCCCCCGGCCATCAAAGCCTGCCAGACGCCG
>VAZF01000627.1 GCA_005888425.1 Alphaproteobacteria bacterium | reverse complement strand
ACCACGCGGCTTCCGCAGCTTCCAGGCGCGCCGCCGGAACGCGCGATGGCATCGTGAGCGTCTCGAAAAAGCTGGCGCAGCCCGCGGCATTGCCGGCGATCATCTTGGCTGCGGCGCTGATGCTCACCGTCGGCCCGAGCGCTGCGCTGCGGATAGTGGACCGCGCGGGCGATCCGGCAACGGCTTACCGGCTGGGCACGGTCTCTTCTGAAATCCAAATGACGGCATTCCTGCGCCGGCGCTCCGTCTCGCGGTGCAGGGTTGCGTTCGGTGGCGTGCGCTGCGAGTTTTTGCCGCAGATCACGCGCGGAGGCGTAAATGCCCGATGACGACGGCAGCGCGGCGCGCTGGCAGGACGAGCTCTACGATCTGCTGCGCCGGCACAATGTAACGCAATTCGCCTATGTGCCGGATGCCGGCCACCGCATCCTGATCGACCGCTCGCTCGCCGATCCCGGCGCGCAGTCGGTCGCGCTGACCACAGAGGAAGAGGGTGTGGCGCTCCTCGCCGGCGCCGATCTCGGCGGCGCGCGCGGCGTCCTCTTGATGCAATCGAGCGGCACCGGCAATTGCATCAACATGCTGTCCCTGATCAAGGGCGGGCATTTCCCGTTCCTGAGCCTCGTCAGCATGCGCGGGGATTTCGGCGAGGGAAACCCGTGGCAATATCCGATGGGCCAGGCGGTCGAGCCGGTATTGCAGGCGATGGGCGTCATCTGCCTGCGCATCGAGCGCCCGGAGGAGGTCGCCCCGACGGTCGCTGCCGCGCTGACGATGGTCTTCCAGGGTGGCAGCGCGGTCGCCGTGCTGCTGACCCAGAAATTACTCGGCGCCAAGTCGTTTTGAGGGATCCGGTAATGGCGAATGACTACCCGCAGGGCGTCGACATGGCGGCGGCGATCGCTGCCGGCTTCATCCTCGACCGCCGCGAGGCCGTGCCGAAGCTGATCGGCCGGCATGAGGATTTCCTGTTCGTGACGGGGCTCGCCGGCACCGCCCGCGATATCGCCGCGCTGACCCGAGACGGCGCGCACATCTACACGATGGCCGGCGCGATGGGCGGCGCCTGCATGATCGGGCTGGGGCTCGCTCTGGCGCGGCCCGACAAGCGCGTGCTGGTCGCCACCGGCGACGGCGAGCTCCTGATGAATCTAGGCGCGCTGGCGACGATCGCGGTGTTGAACCCGGCCAATCTCGCGATCCTCTGCGTCGATAACGGCCATTACGGCGAGACCGGTTACCAGAAGAGCCACACCAGCCTCGGCGTCGACCTCGAAAAGATCGCCGCCGGCTCCGGCATCAAGCGCGCCCGCACGATCGCCGGCGAAGCCGAACTCGCCGACGGCGGCCGCATGCTGCGCGAGGGAAACGGCACCGCCTTTATCGTGCTGAAGGTCAAGCCGGACGACCCGCCGCCCTTCAAGCGCAACATGGACCCTGCCTCCTGCCGCACCCGCTTTCGCGGCGCGCTCCTCGGCACGGGGTGACGCTCGCGCGGCACAGGCGTAAAGTCGGCTCCTCGATGAAGGGGCGGTCGACATGCCCGAGATGAAAGGCGGCTGCCTCTGTGGGCAGTTGCGCTATATGGCCAATGCCGAGCCGGTTTTCATCGGCGTGTGCCATTGCAAGAATTGCCAGAAGGAGTCCGGCACCGCGTTCAATGTCGTCGTCGCGGTGCCGCAGTCCGCCGTGTCCATACAGGGCTCGCCCCGGACCTATACGAGCAAGGGCGACAGCGGCATGGATTACGTCCGCCGGTTGTGCCCGAATTGCGGCTCGACGATCCTGTCAGAGCCTGCGGCGTTGCCCGGCATCGCCGCCCTGCGCGCCGGCACGCTCGACGACACCTCCTGGCTCAAGCCGAACATGGAAATCTTCTGCGAGAGCGCGCAGCCCTGGGTGCAGCTCGGCGGCGGGATGCAGCGCTTCCCGAAGATGCCGCCGATGCCGGGCTGAGGCTGCTGCGCTTCACCCTCGACGAAAACGTCTTTGCCCTCGAAAGGAAACCGACATGCCGAGTTTTGAACACCACGGCGCCACGATCTATTACGAGG
>VAZF01000626.1 GCA_005888425.1 Alphaproteobacteria bacterium | reverse complement strand
TGTCGCCCTTGCCTTGGGTGATAATGTCGATAAAGGCCTTGCGATCCAGGGTCAACGCCACCGCCCGCCGCAGATCCGCGTTGTCGAAGGGCGGCTTGTCGCGGTTCAGGATCAGGTTGCGGCTGACATTGGTAGAAGTCAGCTCGCAGATCGCCTGTGGTGCCTGTGCCATGACATCGTTCAATAGGGGCACCGTCATGCCGTAGGGTGACGCGATATCAGACTTCCCGGCGATGAAAGCCAGGTTGCGCGTCGTATTATCCTTCATGATCTCCCAATCGATGCCGTCGAGATACGGCCGACCCGGTTTCCAGTAATCCGGGTTCCTGACGGTGCGGATCACCTCGTTCGGCTTGAATTCGGCGAACTTGAATGGGCCGGTGCCGATCGGATTGTTGCGCATGTCGCGCGTTGGCACATGACACGGGTACACCGGCGACCAGCCGGAGGCCAGAAGTGCGAGCATCGCCGGCTGCGGCCGCTTTAGGTGAAACGTGACCTCGTAGTCGCCCTTCGTCGTCACCTGCTCGAGATTGCGGTACCATGATTTGCGGGGATTGACGCGGAGCTTGTCGCTCGTCGTGCTCAGCAGTAGGTCCCAGGTGCATTTGACGTCGGCGGCAGTGAAGGATTTGCCATCATGCCATTTGACGCCCTGGCGCAAAGAGAAAGTCAGCGCCGTCCCTTCCTCATTCCATGACCATGCGGTCGCTAGATCCGCGACGATTGTGCCGGGACGATTCTGCGCGACATGTTGGTCGTACATGACCAGATTGTTGAAGATGCCCATCGCCGGCCGCAGCGCCGCACCGGTCGCCTCCTCGTGAAGCGACATGCTCGCCGGGCTGTCGAAGAACGAGATCTTCAGAACGCCGCCGGATTTTTGCGCCGATGCCGTCGTGGCACAGAGTGCGAGCAGGAGCGAGCTCGCGACTACCAGTCTTCGCAAAGACCGCTTCATGACATGTCCTCCCGCTGTTCGCCGGAGAAGCGCAGTCGACGCTCCCGTGGCGAAGCCGTGTTCATCGCAGGCAACCGGCACCGCTACCGGTCCAGCCAGAGGTCCTCGTAGCGGTAGCCGTTGTAGATGCTGTTGACCATCACGGTCATGCCCTTGACCTGTGGATGGCTGCAGGTCACCTGTCGCGGGTAAAGGATGACCGGCCGCGCGACGTCTTCGATCAGCCGGCGCTCGATCTCCCACACCAGTTTCTTGCGCTTCTCAGGGTCCGCCTGCATCGATTGCTGTTCGACCAAATTATCGACCTCGGCATTGCAGTAGCCGGTGTAGTTGCGCTCCGCGCCGCAGACGTAATTCTCGTAGAATTGCTGATCTGGGTCGTCGACCCCAGTCTCGGTGACATTGAGCCCGACAATAAAATCGCGGCGCGCCAGCGTCGGATACCATTGCGTGGTATCGAGCGTATCGAGCACCCCGTCGATATAGATCTCCTTTAATTGGTCGATCAGGATCACAGCCGGGTCGCGATAAGGCGGGATATTGCGGGTCGAGACGGTGATCGGCAGGCGCTTTGAGGGTCCGTAGCCGAGCTTCTCCATGATGGCGCGCGCCTCGCGGCGATTTTTTGCGATGTCGGGATCATAGCCCGGCAATGTCCGAAGCATCTCGGCGGGCATGCCCCAAATCCCCTCCGGTGCCGGTAGCATCGTGCCGCCGATATCGCCATGCCCTTCGGTGATGATGTCGATGAAGGCTTTGCGATCGAGTGTCAGAGCCATCGCGCGGCGCAATTCAGCATCGCTGAATGGCGGTTTGTCGCGATTGACGATCAAGGTGCGGTTCACATTGGTCGCCGTCACCTCGCAAATCGCTTGGGGCGCCTGATCTTTGATCTGCTTCAGCAGTGGCATCGTTATGCCATAGGGCGAGAACAAATCGTTCTTGCCGGCGACGAAGGACAGAACCCGCGTTCCCTGGTCTCGAATGATGAGCCAGTCGATGCCGTCGAGATAGGGCCGGCCCGGCTTCCAGTAATCC
>VAZF01000625.1 GCA_005888425.1 Alphaproteobacteria bacterium | reverse complement strand
CCGGCGCGCACAAGATCAACAACGTGCTCGGCCAGGTGCTGTTGGCGCGGCGTATGGGCAAGCGCCGCATCATCGCCGAGACCGGCGCCGGCCAGCACGGCGTGGCGACCGCGACGGCCTGCGCACTCTTCGATCTGCAATGCATCGTCTATATGGGCCACACCGACATCGAGCGGCAAAAGCCCAATGTCTTCCGCATGAAGCTGCTCGGCGCCGAGGTCGTCCCGGTATATTCCGGCACCGCGACGTTGAAGGATGCGATGAACGAGGCGTTGCGCGATTGGGTCGCGCATGTCGACGACACGTTTTACGTGATCGGCACCGTCGCGGGGCCCCACCCCTACCCGGCGATGGTGCGCGATTTTCAATCGATCATCGGGCGCGAGACCCGCGAGCAGATGTTGAAGGCGGAAGACCGCCTCCCCAATACGCTCGTTGCCTGCATCGGCGGCGGCTCGAACGCGATGGGCCTTTTCCATCCATTTCTCGACGAGCCCTCGGTCGCGATGATCGGTGTCGAGGCCGCCGGGCACGGCATCGAGACCGGGATGCACGCCGCCTCGCTGAACGGCGGCGAACCCGGCGTTCTGCACGGCAACCGCACCTATCTGTTGCAGGACAAGGACGGCCAGATCCGCGACGCGCATTCGATCTCGGCCGGGCTCGATTATCCCGGCATCGGGCCGGAGCACGCCTGGCTGCACGATCTCGACCGCGTCCAATACGTCTCGATCACCGACCGCGAGGCATTGGACGCCTTTCAGCTGTGCAGCCGCCAGGAGGGCATCATCCCGGCCTTGGAGCCCGCGCACGCGCTGGCATATGTCGCAAAGATCGCGCCCGACCTGCCGCGCGACCATCTCCTCGTCATGAATATGTGCGGCCGCGGCGACAAGGACATCTTCGCCGTCGCCGACCATCTCGGCGTAATGCTGTGAGCCGTATCGAGCGACGCTTCGCGCAGCTGAAACAGGAGGGCCGCGCCGGCCTCGTCGTCTACCTGGTGGCCGGCGATCCCGATCCTGACACCTCGCGTGCCCTGTTCGAGGGCGTCGCGGAAGCCGGCGCCGACCTCATCGAAATCGGCATGCCGTTCTCCGATCCGATGGCCGACGGCCCGTCGATCCAGGCCGCAGGGCAGCGGGCGCTGAAGGCCGGAACGACCCTGCGCAGCACGCTGGCGATGGTACGCCAGTTGCGCGCCCGCGATCCGGATACGCCGTTCGTGCTGATGGGCTACTACAACCCGATCTATCGCTACGGGGCCGAGGCCTTCGCGCGCGACGCGGTGGCGGCCGGGGTGGACGGCGCGATCATTGTCGATCTGCCGCCCGAGGAGGATGCGGAATTGGCAAGCCCGGCGCGCGCCGCCGGGCTCGATATCGTCCGTCTCGCAACCCCGACCAGCGACGAGGCGCGACTGCCGACCGTCGTCGGGCATGCCAGCGGCTTTATCTATTACGTGGCTATCGCCGGGATTACCGGCACCCGCTCGGCCGACGCGGCGAGCGTGCACGCCGCGGTGGCCCGGTTGCGCCGGTTTACCGAATTGCCGGTCGCGGTCGGCTTTGGCATCAAAACTCCGGCACAGGCCGCCGAGGTCGCCAAGGCCGCCGACGCCGCCGCGGTCGGCACGGCTCTGGTCGACCGCCTGGCTTTCAACCTCGATCCCGACGGCAAGGCAAAGCCCGGCCTCGTCGATGCGGTCCTCGCCGACATCCGTGCCCTCGCGGCGGGTGTCCGCGCCGCCCGCCGAACCTGACCGGCGCTCCGGGATCGTTATTTCTGGATTCGCATTTATTTTTCACTTGACAAATCCGGATTGTTGTGGTACTAGAAGCGCACGCTGCAATCCGGATCGATGCACACCGCGGTCCTAGCGGGCAGG
>VAZF01000624.1 GCA_005888425.1 Alphaproteobacteria bacterium | reverse complement strand
CCTCGACGGCAAGCGCCTCGTTCGCATCGATGCGGCTGACGCGCCCCTTGGCGATCGTCGCTGTCACCAGGCTGGCATGCGCGAGTCCCGGCGTAATGAACTCGCCGGCGAATTTCGCCGCGCCGGTGACCTTGGCCCGACCATCGACGCGGGAGGTGGCGGTGCCGATGTAAGTCGTCATGGGTCGCACCCTCACCGGATTTTCTTCTCGGACTGGGATTGCGGGGTGCCGGCCGCCGCCTGTGTCAGCGCCCGAACGATGGTGCGCCGCGCCAGGTCGATCTTGAACGTGTTGTGCTCGAAGCCCTTGGCCTCACGCAGCAACAGATCCCCGGCGCGGCTGAACGTCGCCGGCGTGGCGGCCTGCCCGCGGAGCGCTGCTTCGGCCGAAGGGTCGCGCCACGGCTTGTGGGCGACGCCGCCGAGGGCCAGGCGCGCTTCTTTGATCAAGCCGCCTTCAAGCTCCAGCCCGGCCGCTACAGAGACGAGCGCGAACGCGTAGGAGAGGCGGTCGCGGATTTTCAGATAGGTGTAATTTGCCGCAAAGCCCCGCGCCGGCAGCTCGACCGCCGTGACGATCTCGTTCCGTTGCAGGTTCGTTTCGCGATGTGGCGCCTTCTCCGGCAACCGATGGAAATCGACAAAGGCAATCGCGCGCTCCCCCGCCGGTCCGGCAACATGCACCGTGGCGTCGAGCGCCGCCAGCGCGACGCACATGTCGGAGGGATGCGTCGCGATACAGGCCTCGCTCGTACCGAGGATCGCGTGCATGCGGTTGAGGCCGGTGATGGCGGAGCAGCCGGTGCCGGGCTCGCGCTTATTGCAGGGGGTCGCAGTATCGTAAAAGTAATAGCAGCGCGTGCGTTGCAGCAGGTTGCCGCCCGTTGAGGCCATGTTACGCAGCTGCGCCGACGCGCCGGCCAGGATTGCGCTCGCGAGCATCGGATAGCGCTGTGCGATCAGCGGGTGATAGGCAAGGTCGGAATTTGGGACAAGCGCGCCGATCCGCAAACCGCCCTGCGCCGTTTCATCGACGGTCTTGAGTGGTAACCGCGAGATGTCGATCAGCTTCGTTGGGTGTTCGACGTGCTCCTTCATCAGGTCGATCAGATTGGTGCCGCCGGCGATGAATCTGGCGCCGGGATCCGCGGCAACCTGGCGCACCGCGTCAGCAACATCGCTGGCCCTTACGTACTGGAAATTGATCATGGCTGCTCCATAGCCTGCTGGATCGCCGCTACTATGTTGGGATAGGCGCCGCAGCGGCAGATATTGCCGCTCATCAGTTCGCGGATCTCATCGGCGCTCTTCGCTTTGCCCTCGGTGATCAGGCCCGCCGCCGAGCAGATCTGCCCCGGCGTGCAATAGCCGCACTGGAACGCATCATGGTCGATGAACGCCTGCTGCAGCGGGTGTAGCCGGCTATCCACCGCCAGGCCCTCAATCGTCGTCACTGTAGCGCCGTCCTGCATGACGGCGAGCATCAGGCAAGAATTGATCCGCCGCCCGTCCACCAGCACGGTGCATGCGCCGCATTGGCCGTGATCACAGCCCTTCTTTGTTCCGGTTAGGTCGAGATGGTCGCGCAGCGCATCGAGCAGCGTCGTCCATGGCGCAAGCGAGAGCTGCGTCTCGACGCCATTTATGATCAACGCGACCGCAATCTTTTCTGGCCGCGGGATTGTGGGTTGAGCCGCCGCCTTTTTTCGCGCCATTCGCATCTCCGAAGATCACAAAGAGAGATTCGCACATCAACACGCGACAGCGCCGTCCGATCCGCGATCCAAGTACGAGTGGATAGGTTTAGCGGGCGACGAGCAGCGGTAAGCACTTTACCTGCTGCTCCATTGCGAACAGACTATAGGAAGGCAAGGCTGCAATGACCACGAGGATGAGAGCGGCCCAGGACAGCGCTGCGTCAGCGGCATTCAGGGAACGAAGCATCATGACGGTATTGTGCCGGACCCGGTTGAAGGACGGATCGCCTGAGCATGAATTTGGATTTAAAAAAACACGGGCCGCGGTAGATCAGCCCAACTCCGCGGCGTCTGAAAGGCAATCGGGCTGTGTTTCCTGCTCGAAACCACAGAGATCCACAAGGGACTCCAATCTTTCTCGCTCCGCGCGGGAATGATTGGCTTTCATTCCGCAGGGTACGTGGCGCCAATTCCGCTCGGACGGCATGCATGCCAATGACCACGACTTTTCCCGGCGAGGTCATTGAGCTCGATGTTGACGAATCCTGGGGCGACGCCGGGTGTTGTCGGGCAGTACACGGTGTTCGGCATATCGTGCTCGGCTGCACCGAGATCCCGCTGATCATGAACGACGCCAAATCGCCACTGCCAACGCTCGACTCGACCCGGCTGCTCGCTCGCGCTGCGCTGCGGCGCGCCGTGGCTGTGTATCAATGACTGACCAAAGCGGATCGGACCGATGATGCTAGGTCTGCAAGGGGGCAATTTGAGCCATTTGCTCGTGGTGCGCGAATAACGCAGATGCGCCGAAAGCGGAAATTCGCGACAGAACTCAATTGTGCGTAAGTCAGGCCCGCCCGCACGCCCTACGGCCGGGTCGGTTCGGCAGGAGAGATCGCAAACGTAAGCCACGTGTTCCACCCTTGCGGCGTGTTCTTGGCGCCGAACTCCCCATAAGCTTTTAGCCCCACGTATCCTTGCATTTGACCCATGGGGAACCGCAGCCCAAGCTGCGGCCCAACGCCGAGGATACGCGATCGGAAACAACCGACCGTATTCCCAGACCCGCTATCGCAGCCAATTTGCTGATAAACATACCCGGCAACTCCAGCAGAAACTTGCTCTGACAGAAGACGGGAGGCGGCCCAGTCCAAATGAAAATCGACGCCGCTTTGGTAGTTCGTCGTCGGGTTCGTAAAATTGTAAGTCAGTCCCGCGACCGCCGACACCTCATTCCCGTTCTGTCGATCGAGATAGGTGTAACCACCACCAAGATCGATGGCGCCGTGCCCCGTTCCAATATTCGCTATGTTGTCTTTGCTATAGAGCCCGACCGGGATGTCACCTGTTCCATAAACCATGAAATTGCTGACATCCTCATTCCATTTTAGCGACGCACGCGGATACAGGTCGCCAAAGCCCGTCACCGATTGACCGGTACTTCCGCTCAGGGAATTGCCCCGAGGACCAGTCAGTGTCGACGTTATGCTGTTACTCACAAATGCGGGGACAGCCGTCACGGCCAACCCCAATTGCGCGCCGAGAACCGGTGTCGAAAACGCATAACTAGGCGACATCTGTATCAGGTTGGGTCTTGGCCTGAGGCCTCTGACAATGCGCCCACCCTCTTCAAATTCCGTGCCGCTTTTGGAAGTGGCTGTTGCGTGATAATACGTCGTCGTCCACTGGAATCCCGGCTGAACCGGAACAGCCGCGAGACTTCCGAACGTGCCTGGTAGCCAAACGCTAACTCCAGCCTCGTCAGCAAAGGCGATGTGGTGTCCGAGTACGATCCCGACAATCGAGATCGGGCCAGCGACATTGCTGGCCCACTTCGGCCATGCCAAGAGGCGTTTGGATAACCATCGCAACGCCGTCGCGAACGTGTATTTTTGACTGCCCTAATTAACGTGCGCTCTCGCTGAGCGTTGCGAGATAACGGAGGGCTTTAATGCCGGGGAGAAAGAAATAGGCGCCGCTCCTGACGGTCGTGAAGGCGGGTAATCCTGTGATTTTTTTCCGAACCGGCCGCTTGGGTATTGTCATGTCAAACGTGCCGTCCTGGGTGCCGATAATGGGGTCGCGCTCGTTCCCGAGCTCGTGAAAGTTCGGATCGTTGATCCAAACGTTTTGCGCGAACTCGTATTGGCGCACGAGGCTGGCGCAAAGCACGAAGGCGGCGACGCCTCGATCGACGCCGTCCTCAGCCGCGCCTTCGCGCAGCGGCGGGCCGTAGGTAGCCCCGCGACGAATCATCCTGCGCCGCTGGATGTTCACGGCTGTGTCGCGGGGGTTCATTCGCCGGATATGCGCGCCCAGGGGCGTGGCGTACCCATGTGGATCGGTCTTCGCATAGGTGAAATTGTTATTGCGCTGAGGATCGGCTGCGAGCGCCGGGTCGTCTTTATCGGGCGCCAGCGCGAGCGGAGCACCGCTACGCCAGCGGCCCATCAACTTCGCGGCGACCCACTCCTGCTCCTCAGGCGTCTCTCCGTGTTTACGCAGGAACTCCCGAAAGGCGCCAACATGCTCCTGCAATCGGCGATAGGCCATGTAGGTCCCGTTCCGAGAGAGAATTTCGGGCTGCGGCAATCCCGCAGGCGGGCCATCTTCGTCGGCGTAGCCAAGGATAAATTCGCCGGCTTTGATAGGCGGACCAGAGCCGGGTGTGGGTTCAATTCCGGTACCCTCTATCGGCGGCTGAGTTAGTCGATCGCGATAGCCGAAATGGTCCCGTGCCTGATCGAAAGGCGGAATTGCATCTACATCAAGCGACGAGAGGAGAGTGACGCCCGGTGTTCGAGCCCGGTACGCCTGATGCTCCTCTGTGCTTCTCTGCCGTTCGGCCACATTGCGTGCAAACAGAATGACGATTGCGTGCAGATCCGGGCCGGCAAACCCGCTGATCCAACGATCGGGATGATTGGCCCCGGTATCCCCCAGCACCTGCCAGCGAGCCGGCATTCCTTGCCGAAATTCCTCCGGAAAACTGGCTAGCGATCCGCCGTCAAGGCCGAGAGCCCGCAGCCCAGTCCACGTAAACGCCACCGAGACCCATCGTCTTCCCTCCTCAATATCCGCAGCGGCGGCTTGCGCCGATTCGATCTTGTCTATGATACCGGCAAGCCAACCTCGTCCCTGTGAAGGTTCCTGGAACGACAGAAACTCGTAGCGTCCGGTAATCGCCGGAACGCGCGTCAGCACGAAGTGCTGGATGTCGTCGAACTCAAGCATCGTAGCTCTTCGTCACGCTCCGTCACTGCATCTGATCGAGCATTGCCGATAACGCGCTCTTCACGCGCAGGGCTTTCTTGACTTCATCGGCCGTAACATAGGGATATTCGCCGTACTCGAGAAAACTCGGCCGTTGATTGTCGCGAAAAAACTTAATCACAGCCGGCAGGTTTGTTTTCCAATCGTCCGGCCAGCCCTCCAGGTTCACGAATACCGTGGTGATGCCGGTTTTCACGAAGAGCGCTACGGCATCTTCAAGGTATTTGTCGAAATCGGTATCGAAGATGCCCTGGTACATAAAATGCGGTCCCGAACCGACATCAAAAATGACCCACCGAAGGTAATGCAATCTAAGCGGCGCAAGCACTTCGGGTTGACCTGCTACCGCCTGCTCGATAGTCGCACCGTACTCTCGGACCGCCGTTTCTCTCCCGGGCTTAATTTTCGCGATGATCGTGAAACCATAATTTGCCGGAGTCCGCGGGTAGATCGGGCCGTACCTTCCCTGTTCAAGTTGGAAATATCCCTCTTTTGGGATGGCCATCGCGGCCGGTTTTGTCCAGTCGGTGGGCTGAGGCGCTGATGCGGGGGCTGCCGCGGCGCTAGTTTTCAGCTGCGCCAATTGGGTTAAATCCGGTTTAGCGCCTGCTATAGGCGTCTGCTCGGCACCGGCTGAAGAGGCGAGAGTTAATGCGGTGGCTGCTGTAGCGCTACCCAAAAAGGTGCGCCGGGTGCTTCCGGTGAGATCGTCTTGCGACATGAGCTTTGCCTCATAGTTCGAGCGACACTGAAGTGCCTCGATTGCGTGCCGTCACGGTCTGCGTTCCTGACCAGATCTCAGATACGCTAGGCCTTGGTGGCTAGGTTCTTCCAGAAGCTGTCCAAGCTGTCGGTGCCGCCGAATAGCGTCGTGAATATCGTAAGATCGACCAGCAAGATATCGCCGCCCCGCGGGCCGTTTGGAGGCATCCACAGGAAGGCATTGAACTCGCGATTTCCTGCGGCAGTGAAAGGGTGCGGCCTCGATAAATCGATTGGCTGGCGCGCCAAAACCTGGATCGACTTTTCGTTTTCCGAGGTCAGAGCGTAATGCGGCAAGTGCGGGTGGAAATTGAATGTCGTAACTCCCGTCAGCCAGCCTCTCGTGTCGAGATCTCGCATTGCGGTGAGAGGTGCTATTTGCCGGGTACCGGGAACGACGGCAGGCCGAAGGCCCCACCGGTTCTCCACCGGAACGCCGAGCCCCTTCATCAGAGTGCGGGTGTATGTTCCGAATCGCTGCTGCCGCGGAACTAGGGGATCGCCGTGATGCGCGTATTCCTGGTCACGCTCTTGCAGGTCAGCGGAGGCGCCGACATCGTGATGTGGCCCGATGACCAGGCACGTGCCCTCCCGTTTCAGAAAATTGCGAACGGCTTCGATCTCGTCGGCGCTGGCCTCCTGTTCCGTTGTCATGTGGTCGAGACCGAAG
>VAZF01000623.1 GCA_005888425.1 Alphaproteobacteria bacterium | reverse complement strand
ACGTCGCCGGAGTGCACCTCGTCGCCCTCTTTCTTGAGCCAGCGGGTGAGATTGCCCTCGGTCATCGTCGGCGACAGCGCCGGCATCCGGATTTCGATCGGCATGGCCGATTACCGGTAGGCGACTTCGCGCGCGGCGGCGACGATGTCCTCGACCTGCGGCACGGCGAGGCGTTCGAGATTGGCGGCATAGGGCAACGGCACGTCCTTGCCGGCGACCCGCTTCAACGGCGCGTCGAGCCAGTCGAAGCACTCTTCCATGACGATTGCCGCGATCTCGGAGCCGATCGCGGCAAACGGCCAGCCCTCTTCGACCGAGACGATGCGATTGGTCTTTTTGACCGACTCCGCGACCGCTTCGACGTCGAAGGGCCGCAACGACCGGAGATCGATGACCTCCGCCGAAATCCCGGCTTTCTCGAGCTCCTCGGCCGCCTGCAATGCAAGCTTCACCATGCGCGAGAAGGCGGTGATCGTGACGTGATCGCCGGGGCGCGCAATGCGTGCCTTGCCGATCGGCACGAGGAATTCCGGGTCCTCCGGCACCGCAAAGCTCTCGCCGTAGACGAGCTCGTGCTCCAAAAAGATGACGGGGTTCGGGTCGCGGATCGCCGATTTCAGGAGGCCCTTGTAATCGGCGCCGGTGTAGGGCGCGACGACCTTGAGCCCCGGCACGTGCGCGTACCAGCTGGCATAGCATTGCGAATGCTGCGCCGCGACGCGCGAGGCGATGCCGTTCGGCCCGCGGAACACAATCGGCGCCGCCATCTGCCCGCCCGACATATAGCGGGTCTTGGCCGCCGAATTGATCAGCTGATCCATCGCCTGCATCGCGAAATTGAAGGTCATGAACTCGACGATCGGACGCAGGCCGGCAAAGGCGGCGCCGATGCCGAGGCCGGCGAAACCTTGCTCGGTGATCGGCGTGTCGATGACCCGGCGGGGCCCGAACTCCTGCAACAGACCCTGGCTGACCTTGTAGGCGCCCTGATACTCGGCGACCTCCTCGCCGAGCAGGAAGACGCTGTTGTCGCGCCGCATCTCCTCGGCGATCGCGTCGCGCAAGGCCTCGCGCACGGTCTGGGTGACCGTCTTGCCGGTGTATTCGCCGGGATCGGCGGCGGGCGCCGGAGGCGGCCGGGGCGGCGCGGCAACGGCGCCATCACGGATCGCAGGCCGCGGCGGGGTCGGCTCCGCCTCCTGATCGGGCGGTACCGGCGCTTTGGCCTCGGGTGCTTTGGCGTCGGGCACTTTGTTCTGGGCCGGTGCCGGCCGGCGCTTGGCCTCGGCCTCGCGGACGTCCTCGCCATTCTCGGCGATGACCGCGATCGGCGTGTTGATCGGGACGTGGTCAGTGCCTTCGGGAATGACGATCTTGGCGAGCACGCCTTCGTCGACGGCCTCGACCTCCATCGTCGCCTTATCGGTCTCGATCTCTGCGAGCACATCCCCGGCGTGCACCGGCTCGCCGACATTCTTGACCCAGCGGGCGATCTTGCCCTCGGTCATCGTCGGCGACAGCGCCGGCATCAGCACTTCGCTAGCCATCTACTCCTCGGCATCCCTCGCGGATCCTGGCCCGCCCACTCCGTCGCGATCCGGCTCAGGCCTCGGCCAGCACATCCGTCCACAGCTCGCTCGGATCGGGTTCGGGGCAGTCCTGCGCAAACTGCGCCGCTTCGATGACAATATCGCGCGCCCGCTTTTCGATCTGCTTCAGCTCATCCTCGCGGGCGGAATACTCGTCGAGCAGTCGCTGCCGCAGATGGTCGATCGGGTCGTGCTCGGTGCGCATCCGGTTGACTTCGTCCTTGGTCCGGTACTTCGCCGGATCGGACATCGAGTGGCCGCGATAGCGATAGGTCAGCATCTCGACAATGATCGGCCCCTGGCCGGCGCGGGCGTGCTCGGCGGCCTCGAGTGCGGCCTCATTCACCGCGACAACATCCATACCATCGACCTGCTCACCGGGAATGCCGTAGGCGACGCCGCGGTGGTAGAGGTCGGTGCGAGCCGAGGCGCGGCTGACCGAGGTGCCCATGCCGTAACGGTTGTTCTCAATGACATAGACGACCGGCAGCTTCCATAACGAGGCCATGTTGAAGCTTTCGTACACTTGGCCCTGGTTGATGGCGCCGTCGCCGAGATAGGTGACCGAAATCCGGCCGTCGTCGCGGTAACGATGAGCGAAGGCGAGCCCCGTCCCGATCGGCACCTGCGCGCCGACGATGCCGTGGCCGCCGAAGAAGTTCTTCTCAGGGCTGAACATGTGCATCGAGCCGCCCTTGCCGTGCGAATAGCCGCAACGGCGCCCGGTCAATTCGGACATGACGCCCTTCGGATCCATGCCGCAGGCCAGCATATGGCCGTGATCGCGGTAGGAGGTGATGATCGTGTCACCCTCCTGGAGCGCGGCCTGGACACCGACGACGACCGCCTCCTGGCCGATATAGAGGTGGCAGAACCCACCAATCAGCCCCATGCCGTACATCTGACCGGCGCGCTCTTCAAAGCGGCGGATCAGCAGCATGTCGGCATACCAGCGCTTGAGCGTCTCGGCCGAGATCTGCGCATCGGCGGGTTTAACCCGATTAGGCTTGCGGGCGACGGCCATTCCTGGCGTTCCTCCGGACTGTCCCGAAGCATGGTGGCAAACCCCGCGGTTTGCAACCTCAGGGGCAGCGGTGGCAGGGCTGCAAAACAGGCGCTTCGGGGCGCCTCCGGGTGTCGGCCGCGGCCCTGCCCTTCTTTGGTTTGAGGATTCTTAAACCAAAAGGCTCAGCGCGGCTTTTGCGGCTGGATGATGACGATCTCGTCGGGCGCCGCGAGATCGAGCATGCGGCGGACCTGGCTATCGAGAAGATCGCGGTCGAGGTGATCGGCCCGCATATTGGCGGCGCGGCGTTCGAGCTTGGCGCGCTCGGCCGCGACATCGGCGAGCCCCGTCTTTGCCAACCGCAGTTCCTGGGTTGTGCGCATCCACGCCCGCAACCCTCGATCGCCCTCGACGAGGTGATAAGCGAAATACCCGGTGAGCGCCAAACCCAGCACGGGGGCGACGAGCACCTTGGCGCGGCGGCGCATTTCGCGGAATACGATCACCGCGAGAGGGAATCACTTGGCGCCGTCTGCGTCAATACAACATCGTCTCTGCAACACTGAATAAAACCGGAGACACGCGAGTATCTCAGCTGAAAATTCGCGTTTTCCAAAGAAGTGTTCTGCGTCGTGTGCGTCGGCAGCTTAACGACGCAACGTATCCAATTGATATATTTGTCTAAAATACCCGGCGCGAAGATAAGGCGAAGGATGCGGTAGAGCCGGTCGCGGGATCAGTTCGGCGACCTCGGGTCGGTGCAAGCTAGCATCGGATGATAGCGCGGCCAGGGTAGCGCGCCGCAGCGCCAAGCTGTTCTTCGATCCGAATCAGCTGGTTATATTTGGCGAGTCTATCCGAGCGCGACAGCGAGCCGGTCTTGATCTGGCCACAGTTCGTCGCGACCGCGAGATCGGCGATTGTCGCATCCTCGGTCTCGCCGGAGCGGTGCGACATGACGGCGCCATAGCCGGCGCGCATCGCCATTTCAATCGTCTCCAGGGTTTCGGACAACGTGCCGATCTGGTTGACCTTGATCAGCACCGCGTTGGCGATGCCGGCGGTGATGCCGCGCTTCACCCGATCGGGGTTCGTCACAAAGAGATCGTCGCCGACGAGCTGGAT
>VAZF01000622.1 GCA_005888425.1 Alphaproteobacteria bacterium | reverse complement strand
GGGCGCGATCGCGATGCAGCCGATTATCGACGTCATTCTCGCCGCCGCCTTGACCTGGGCGGCGCATTCGAGCGTCGCGACGATATTGTTGACCGCCGCCTTCGCCGCGAAGGGTGTCGTCCCGCCGCATGCCGCCTTTGCGCTCGTGCTCGGGGCTAATCTCGGGGCCGCGCTGATCCCGCTCTTGGAGGGCTCGGGGAGCGGCGATCCCGCCGCGAAGCGGTTGCCGGTCGGCAATCTTGTGAACCGGCTCATTGGCTGCGCGCTCGGCCTGCTGTTGCTCGACTGGGCCGGACCGCTGATCGTCAGCCTCGAGCCGGATCCGGCGCGCGCCGTCGCCGATTTCCATACGCTGTTCAATCTAGCGACGGCGGCGTTGTTCCTGCCGCTCCTGGGGCCGTTCGCCCGGTTGCTGGTGCGTCTATTGCCGGCGCGGACGGCGCCAAGCGACCCGTCGCGGCCGCTTTATTTGGACGAGGGAGCGCGCGAGACGCCAGCACTCGCCCTGGCGGCCGCGGCGCGTGAGGCATTGCGCATGGCGGATGTCACCGAGGCGATGCTGCGCGGCGCGCTTGACGCGCTCGACCGGGGCGACAGGAAACAGCTCGCCGCTGTGAAGGGTCTCGACACGGTGCTCGACCGCTTGAACGGCGCGATCAAAGCGTATCTGACCGCGCTCGATCCCGACAGCCTCGACGACGACGACAACCGCCGGCTCGCCGACATCCTCACGTTCATCACCAATCTCGAACATGCCGGCGACATCGTCGAGAAGGGGCTCATCGCGGCGGCCTCGAAACGGCTAAAGCGGGGCCTCTCCTTCTCGGTCGAAGGCCAGGCGGAGATCCGCACGATGCTGGAGCGGCTCGCCGGCAATGTGCAGGCCGCCGCAGCGGTCTTTATGACCCAAGATGCGCGCGCGGCGCGTGGGCTCCTGCACGAGAAGGAAGTGTTTCGCGATATGGAGGCGCGCGCGACCGAGGCGCATTTTGCGCGCATCCGCGCTGGACGCGTCGAGAGCGTCGAGACCAGCGCGCTCCATCTCGACGTCCTGCGCGACATGAAGCGCATCAACGCCCACCTCGCCGCGGCGGCCTACCCGGTATTGGAAAACCTGGGCGAGCTCCTTCCAAGTCGTCACCGCAGCGAGGTCGCCGTCAATCCTTGACATCCGGCTCCGTCGTTTCGGGGCTCGGCTCAGCGGCAAAAGGCGTGCTGTGCTTAACTCACATTAAGCGCGAGCATCACCCGGTGAGCATCGCGCCGCCTGCGTGAACCTAAGTACCTCCGCGCCGTTTGGTAGTGCAGGCCAAGTCGGTGGTATCGAGGAGGTTTGGGTGGCGAAAATCCGGATCGCGATCGTCGGGGCGGGAAATTGCGCCTCCTCGCTGATCCAGGGGATCGAATTCTACCGCCGCGCGGAAGGCCACGACCCGATACCCGGCCTCATGCATCTGGAGCTCGGCGGCTACCATGTGGGCGACATCGATTGCGTCGCGGCGTTCGACGTCGCGAAGGGCAAGGTCGGACGCGACCTCGCCGATGCGCTCCAAGCGCCGCCGAACAACACGATCCGCTTCGCCGACCTCCGCCCGACAGGTGTCGAGGTGCGGCGCGGGCCGACCCATGACGGGATCGGGCAGTACCTGCGCGACGTCATCGAGGAGTCGCCGGCGGCGCCGGATAATGTCGCCAAGACATTGCGCGCGGCGGGCGCCGAGATCGTTGTGTCGTATCTGCCGGTGGGCTCGGAGGCAGCTTCGCGCTGGTATGCCGAGCAGGCGCTCGCCGCCGGTTGCGCCTTCATCAACTGCATCCCTGTGTTCCTCGCCAAGGACGCGGGTTGGCGCGACAAGTTCCAGAAGCGCGGCTTGCCGCTGATCGGCGACGACATCAAGAGCCAGGTCGGCGCGACGATCGTGCACCGCGTGCTGGCCAATCTGTTCCGCGAGCGCGGCGTCCATCTCGACCGCACCTATCAGCTGAATTTCGGCGGCAACAGCGACTTCCAGAACATGCTGGAGCGTGAGCGGCTGTTG
>VAZF01000621.1 GCA_005888425.1 Alphaproteobacteria bacterium | reverse complement strand
TCGCAGACGGGGCTATCGTCGTCCACGACCGCGATCGTCGGACCCTCGGTGGAGATGGCGCGACCCGCGATGCTCATGGTGCGACGCTCAACAGCCGACCATTCAGGGTCGAGCCGGCCATTTCGGATGATGTAGGCCGTTGCCGCTGGCAATGATCAAGAAGGCGTTTGACGAGAATGGCATCAAATTCGCCTTTCCGACGGTACAGGTCGCCGGCGAACGCGATCCAGTTGAGGTCGCGGCCGCGCAACACGGGCTGTCGCTCACCAAACCCGAGGCGGCATGACCGCGAGTGAAACTGATATCTACCGGAACCAAGCTGAATCCAAACGGGTGTTCGAGCAGCCACACTGCTTGGGTATTTTTGAGCCGCATCCTGGGTGGGAGTACATCGCGTTTGGTTGATCGCGGACCGGCACCGCAGCCGGTCACACTCACCCGATCGATAGTCCAAGTAACGCGCGGGATCTGCGGACGCTCGCGGCCGTCGACGGGCTTTACCTGCGCCGACCTTCATTCCGAGCCAAACGAGGGTCCGGTTTGGGGGCATGACCGGTCATTCTGCAGGCCCAGCCTCGATGGCTGCGTTGGGTGGAAAAGCGACATCGCCGCATCGAAGACCAGCGGCTGCCCTGCGCCGATACCGGCCATCGGATTGGCCGCGATAAAGCCGTCGTGTTCAACCCAAAGCCGTCGTTCGTTGGCCGGCGGAGACGATACGTGCCTTAAATATGAGCTGGGGCAGCTCTGCTTCGGTTGCCCCAGGAGACGCCTCGATGTGCTAGGGTTTGGGCAGCCCCGGTCTTCGAGCACGAATGCAACGGCGCACCTTCATTGCCCTGGTTGGGGGTCTTGCGGGTTGGGCGTTCGCCACCCGCGCCCAGCAGGGGCTTTCGTGGGAAGGTATTATTGCGCAGGAGTCACCGCCTGATGCAGAATTTTCAAAATATCCGCATGATGGGTCACAGTAGCAATTTGCTCCGCCGTCTGTTGACGCGCGTTTCTCGCCGTGAGATTGGCTCCCTTAGCAATCAATAGAGTCGCAGCCTCTGCAGAACCAGCCTCAGCTGCATGGTGCAGCGGTGTAAAACCGGAACGATTAGCCAAATTGATATTTGCCCATTCATTTAGCAACGCCGTAATCATCGCCGTATCATTTCTTATCGCCGCATAATTTAGCGGGCGGCGTCCATTAGGCCCAGCTACTGGGCGGGTATCTAGCCCGTTCACGTCAGCACCCGTCTTGATTAAAGCGACGGCGCTGCTGACGTCACCGGCGATGACCGCGTCCCAGAAATTAATCTGTTGGTTTGTGACAATGGGTTGCGGCTGAGCCATCGAAGTTCCTGAGATCAGAAGAGAGATGGCGAACAAAAGTGTGAAGAGCCGCATCGCGCATTCCATTCGTATCTGATGGCTTTAAGCCCTCGCCGCTGGTCAACCTGAAGGCATATGAGCTTACCAAGGGCCGATCGGCACGGCTTTGAGGCGGCGTTGAAATCTCCTTCAGATGATGTTGATTTTCGAACGACGCGACGCGCGTTAAGCTCGCGGATGCGCAACGGGGTGGGCGGTTCCTGTCAGAGTGGGCCGGGAAGTGTTGTATCGATTTGAAAACTGTGTTCTCGACACCGCTCGGCGAGAGCTCCGCCGCGATGCGGCGTTGACTGCGGTCGAGCCGCAGGTGTTCGACCTCTTGGTCTTTCTGGTCGGCAACCGTGATCGGGTGGTGAGCAAGGACGATCTGCTCGCCTCTGTCTGGGGTGGCCGGATCGTTTCGGAATCGACTTTGGGCAGTCGCATCAACGCCGCCCGACGGGTTATTGGCGACACGGGTAGGGAGCAGCGGCTCATCCGCACAACGATTGGCAAGGGCATTCGGTTTATTGGCGCTGTTCAGGAGGAGCCGGCCGCACAGCGAATCGTAAGCGTTACCGCGCCGCCTGAGGCAGTTGTTCAATTGCCTGCAGCAAGCGTATCCGGCCCGCCGGCGCGGCCACTTATCGCCGCTATGATAGTCGTCGCGGCCGTACTGGTCGGCACGGCCGCGTGGTGGGTATGGCCGGCGACGAGATCCTCCCAATTTCCGTCTACAGCAATCCGGTCGACAGGAGAAAGTGGGAGATCCACCCCGTCCGCGCCGGTCCCGCAGATCTCACCAGGACAGAGTGGCGTTTGGGATGCGGTCATTACAGGGAATGTCACCCAAGCCATCGTCTCCTTAACTGGGCGGCAATAAGAAACGACACGGCCATGATTTCAGCCCTGCTTGATGCCGGGGCTGATATCAATTCGGCAAATCTGACGGGTTTTACCCCACTGCACCATGCAGCTGAGGCTGGTTCTACAGAAGCTGCCACTCTCCTCATTGCCAGAGGGGCCAATCTCAGCCTGAGGAACCGGTATGAGCAGACGCCAGAACAAACCGCTATCGCGTCCAATCATCCGGAGGTCGCAGAAATATTGCGCCAAGCGATGACGCGCTCAAAATGATTACCCGTCCGAAGAAAGCGGGGGACGTTCTCGACTTTTTCAACAAAATACGCCATGAGCGGCCATTCCCCATCGCTGGCGATCGCAACCGGGGGGTTGACCCGAAGCTAACGCTCGTCAATGCAATTGGGCCGCCCGGGAACCGAGGACAGCTGCCTACTGCACGACGTTGTAGACGGCAACGGCCTGGCTCAGTCCCTTGAGCGCCAAATCGCCGATCTCTTCGAGCTTTACCGTGTCCTCGACGGCAACAGCGGCGCGACGGGCAACCAGGATTTGCCCGTCCTGCGCCTCGGCGCAAAGCCGGACCGTCAGATTGGTGACCGTGCCGATCGCGGTGTAGTCCATACGCTCGGCAAAGCCGATCTGCCCCAACGTCGCATACCCTTGCGAGATGCCGACGCCAAAGCCGAGGTCGTGACCATGCCGCCGCCACAAGCGAAGCAAGGGCTGAGCCCGCTCGCGCATCGCCACCGCCATGTCAATCGCCCGCTTGGCGGGGTCCGGGGTCGGCACCGGGTCGTTGAAGAACACCATGATGCCGTCGCCGCCGTAATGGTCGATCGTGCCCTCGTATTGGGCGACGATCGGCCCCATCGCGGCGTGGTAGTCACGCAACAGCGCCATCACCTCCTCCGGCTCGGCGCGCTCGGCAAAGCCGGTGAAGCCGCGCAAATCGCAGAACACGACGACGATCTCGCGGCGATGCGATTCGAGAATGCTTTCGTCGCCCTGCGCGACGATGAGGTCAGCGAGTTGCGGCGCCAGGAAACGGCGCAGTTTGCCGCTGCGCTCGATCTCGGCAAGCTGCGCGGCGACCCGCGCCTCCAGCTCCTTGTTCCAGCCCGCGATCTCCTCGCTGCGCTCGCGCAATTCCCCAATGAGGCGCGCCTTCTCCATCGCGATGACCGCCTGGTCAGCGAAGGTGCGGACCAGTTCGATCTGCCGCTCAGTAAACGGTTCGACACGTCGACGCCCCAGCGTAAATACGCCGATCGGCTCACCCTCGCGCAGCAGCGGCACGCCGAGCGACGAGCGCAGTCCTGCGAGGCGGATGCGTCGGGCAACGTGTATTCGGGGTCGGCTGCCACGTCGTGGATATGCACGATCCCGGCTTCGAGCACCACGCGCCCAACGATGCTGCCGCGGGTCACCTCCAATGCGTTGCCCCGCACCTCGGGTGGCAAACCGGCGACGGCCGCGCGCCTGAACTCGTCTCCCTCGCGACGGAATAGGCTGCCGAAATCGGCATTGCACAGTTGCACTGCGGTTTCGACAAGCGTGTCGAGCACCGGCTGCAGGTCGAAGGTTGAGCGGCTGATGATCTGCAGCACGTCGCTCGTCGCCGTCTGGTGTTCGAGCGCCTCTTGTAGGTCCACGGTGCGTTCCCGCAGCTCATCGAGCAGGCGCGCGTTCTCCATCGCGATCACCGCCTGCGCCGCGAAATTCTGCAAAAGTGCGATCTGCTTGTCGGTGAAGGGGTGCACCTCCTCGCGCGCAGCGACGATCATCCCCAGCAATGCATCATCCTTGCGCAGCGGTACAGCCAGCGAGGTCCCTGCCCAGCGAGACCCGGCGGGCAGAAGTGGGTCGTCGAATTCTGTCAAATCGCGGGCGTGAACGAACGGCGCCCCGTCGAGCAATGGTTTGGTGAGCCGTAGGTCGGAAACCCGGAAGCCCCGCCGCAACACATCGGCTGCAGATCCTGAATGGCCGCGCACAGCGACGGCGCGCATGTATTCGCCGTCATAAATGCGCAAGCTCCCCAATACCGCGCCGCAAAGGGTATGACCCTTTTCCAGGATCGTGTCGAACACTGGTCCGAGATCGCCCGGCGAGGAATTGATGACGCCCAAGACCTCAGCGGTCGCGGTCTGCTGTTCGAGTGCCTCGCGCGTCTCGGTGATCAGCCGCGCGTT
>VAZF01000220.1 GCA_005888425.1 Alphaproteobacteria bacterium | reverse complement strand
CGTTGGTGACTTGGCTCAGCCCGGCGACGCGCGGCACCGGCAAGCGCGATCATCTCACTCTGGTCGCCTCGGCGCGCCCTGCGGCGCCACCGCCAGCGGCACCACCGCCCGCTCCCCCGGTGGCGATGCCGACCGAGCCGATCGACAATGCCGTGCTCGACAATCTCGCGCAGCTGCAGCGGGAGGGCCGCCCCGATATCGTCAATCGGGTCATCACGCTGTTCCTGGAAAGCGCGCCGGCGCTGCTGAAGGATCTGCAGGAAGGCGCCGCCAAGGCCGATACCGCGCAGCTGCATCGCGCCAGCCACACGCTGAAATCGGCCAGCGCCAATGTCGGAGCGGCGCTGCTATCGGCGCACTGCCGAGAGCTCGAAGCGATGGCGCGCACCGGCACGGTGCCTGACGCGGCGGCGCGGGTCGAAACGATCATCGACGATTACCGGCGCGCGCAAGCCGCGTTAACAGCCCGCCTGCCGCAGGTTGCGTGATGTCCGATCCATTTCAACGGGCCGGCCCGTTGATCTTGATCGCCGATGATGACGAAACCGAACGGTTTCTCCAGCGGCAGGTGCTCGAACCCGCGGGGTTCGAGATCGTGGAGGCGAAAAACGGCTCGGCGGCGCTGGAGGCTTTCAACGAGCACAGGCCCGATCTCGTCATCCTCGATGTGATGATGCCCGAGATGAGCGGCTTTGAGGTGTGCCAGGCGATCCGCACATTGCCGGGCGGGCGCAACACGCCGGTGTTGATGGCCACGGCGCTCGACGATGTCGACTCGATCGAGCGAGCCTATCGGGTCGGGGCCACCGATTTTATCGACAAGCCGATCAATTGGCCGGTGCTGCCGCACAGGGTGCGTTATCTGCTGCGCGCGCATGAGACGCTGCGAAATCTCGTTGTCAGCCAGGGGCGGCTTGCTGAGGCGCAGCGGATCGCGGGAGTCGGCAATTTTCGCTGGCTGCCGCAGAGCAAGCTGGTCGAATGCTCGGCCGAGCTGTGCCGCATGTTCGGCCTGGGCGAGCGCGCCCGGTCGGTGCCGGTATTGGCTCTGCTGCGGCGTGTGCCGGGGCCCGACCGGAAAGCCGTCATTCACGCGCTGCGCCAGGCTCTGGAAGGCGAGAAGATCGATCTCGATCACCGCGTTGTCACGGCTGGCGGCGAAATCCGCACCCTGTATTTGCGGGCCGAGACCACGGCTGATGGAGACGAGCCGCCCTATCTGCAAGGCTCCTGCCAGGACATCACCGAGCGCAAACGCAACGAGCTCGAACTGGCCGCGGCCCGCGATGAGGCGCGTACGGCGGACGCGGCGAAGACGGCTTTTCTCGCCGCGATGAGCCACGAGCTGCGCACGCCGCTCAACGCCATCATCGGCTTCAGCGAAATGATCGCCGGGCAGGCTTTCGGGCCGATCGGCCAGGGACGCTACGTTGATTACGCCCGCAATACCGGCGAGGCCGGCCGGCAGATGCTCGACTTTGTCGTCGACGTCCTGACGATCGCGCAGCTCGAAGCCGGCCGGTTTACGCTGGAGCTGGAGAGCGTCGACGTACCGGAAGCGATCGAAGCGACCCTTGACGAGTTCCGCCAGAGCGAGGCGGGTCAGGGCCGCGACATCACGCTGAGCGTCAGCGGGGCGCCAAGCCCGATCGATGCCGACCGCCGCGCCGTCGAGCAGATGCTGCTGAAATTGCTCTCCAACGCGGCGAAGTTCAGCAAAGCGGGGACGCCGATCCGGGTCACCGTCACCGGCGGCGACGGGTTTATGCGGATCAGCGTCGCCGATCAGGGCAGCGGCATCACCCCAGAGACGGCCGCGATGGCGATCCATCCGTTCCGGCAAGTGGATGGCCGCTTGGCGCGCAAGCATGGCGGCACCGGGCTCGGACTCAGCATCGTCAATGGTTTGATCGAGCGCCATGGCGGGCGCTTGACGATCGACAGCGCACTGGGGCAGGGCACCTGCGTCTCGCTCGATCTGCCGGCGGCCCCCGCCGAAGCCGAGCGGCCGCGCATCGCCGCGGTGGCCGACTAGCTCGAGCGCTCGAGGGCGATCGCCTCTTTGGCGGCGCATTCCCCGAGCGAAGTCGACGTCGGACCGATTTCGCCGGAAATTTCGCAGCATTAAAAATTAATTAAGGCATTCCTCCGTAACCTCGCCGCCGCGGCAACCCCGTCCGCCTGTGCAGCACTCCTGCTGCTCGACGCCACGCATCGGCTTGCGTGGAAATGAATGTCGGATCGCGTCCTTTCGCCTGTGCTTTCGGCCCCGGTGAAGCCCGAAGCCAATCTGGCGCTTATCGCCAGGCTGCTGCCGCTCGACTTCGCGGTTTTCCTGGTCTATCTGACAATCGGCGCGCCGCTGCCGGTCATACCGCTATTTGTCAACGATCGGCTCGGCTTCGACCCGATCATTGTCGGCATCGTGATCGGCGCCCAGGCGGCGGCGACGTTGCTGGCGCGGCCCTTGGCCGGCGGGTTTTCGGACCGGCGCGGCACCCGGGCGGCGGTTATGGTCGGCGCCCTGATCTCGGCGTTGGCCGGGGTTTTCTATTTTATCGGGACATTGGTCGAGTTCAGCCCCGCCGCCAGCCTGGCGGCGATCATTGCCGGCCGTATGGCGCTCGGGATCGGCGACAGCCTGTTCCTGACCGGCGCGATGGCCTGGGGAGTTCAGCTCGGCGGTCCGGAGAATGCCGGCAAGGGATTGATGTCGGTCGGGATCGCGCTTTACGCGGCAATGGCGATCGGAGCGCCCTTGGGGATCGCGATGTTCAACAACGGCGGTTTTGGATCGCTGGCGCTGATCATCGCAGCAACGCCGCTGCTCGCCTGCTTGATTGCCTACCGCCTGCCGGCCCAGCCGGTGGTTAGCGGCGCACGTATCCCGCTGCGCGAGGTCTTCGGCCGGATCTGGCGTCCCGGCGCCGGCGTCGCGCTGTCCGGGGTTGGGTTTGCCGTCATCGCGGCCTTCATCACCCTCTATTACCAATCGCGCGGCTGGAATGGCGCCGCTTATGGCCTCACCGCTTTCGGGGGCGCCTTTATCGTCGCCCGGTTCTTCTTCGGCGGCTACCCGGACCGGTTTGGCGGCGCCCGCGTCGCGCTTGCTTGCCTGGCGATCGAAATCGCCGGGCAATTGCTGCTCTGGCTTGCGCCGTCGCCGGCGATCGCGCTGCTCGGCGCGGCGCTGACCGGCTTTGGCTATTCGCTCGCCTTTCCCGCGCTTTGCCTCGAAGCGGTGCGCCGCGTGCCGCCGCAGAGCCGCGGCTCGGCGATCGGCGCCTATGTCGTGTGCCTTGATTTCTCGCTCGCCTCCGCGGGACCGGTAGCGGGGCTGCTGGTCGCGCCGCTGGGCTATTCGGCGATCTACCTCCTGGGCGGCGGGTGCGCTGCTTTGGCCGCGATGCTGACGATTGGCCTGTTGCCGCAGGCCGCGCCGGCAACTGCTCCCGGGGCCGCGGAATAGCAGAACCGCGGCTGCTCTCCGGCAGCGCCCCGACGCCGGATTACGTCGAACCATGCAGCCCCGGCGCGCTGCCCGAAATCCTCGGTAGTTAACCAACAATTTATGGGCCCGAACCGCAGAACCGCGGAAATCTGCGCTTTCTGGTTGCGAATCGCCCTCTCAGGTCTACCGGAGTTAATCGAATTTTTACGGATTTGCCGCGATCATGCCCTCGCCGATGCGCCCCGTCCCCCCGGCGGCGCCATCATGAAATCCGACGATGATTGGAGGGCTATTCGTATGGCACCCGACGGCGCGCTTGCTTACAAGAACTGGGATCACGTCGACGTAGACCCCCGTGCGATCGACGACTTCCCGCGCGCGATGGTTGCGCTGATCGAGCAGCACCGCCCGTCGCGGATGCCGTTTTTTCGCCGCGTCTCGGCCCTGCCGTTCGCGGTCGCCAGCGACCCTGATTTCCTCGGGCAGGTTCATCTGGTGTACCAGTCTGCGATGCACGCGACCCGCGCGGCGGTCTACTACCTGCCGCATCTCGACAGCCCGGCATTGCGCAAGCGCAAATTGCAGATTTTCGTCGACGACGATGGCCTGAAGGGCGGCGACACCCACCATTATCAGCTGACCCGCGCGTTCCGTGGCATCGGCGCCAACATCCTGCTGGATGACGAGGATTTCGGCAGCCACGAAGAGCTGTGCGAGCATCTCGATCCCGAGACCGGTCATTTCGTGCGCCTCGCCCAGAAGCTCTATTCCCGCTCGCTCGGGCCGTGGTGCGCCGTCGAAGTCCTGTCGGTCGATTGGATGCAGGCATTGGCCGAGGCGTTCTCGGTGCATTTCCCACAGTTCATCCACGAGCCGTATTTCGAGGAATGCTTCTCGCAGCATGTCGAAGAGCGGCATGCTCAGGAGTCGCTGAACGTCACGCACCTGGTCCTCCAGCAGCGGCCCGAGCTGCTGCCCGCCACGATGCGCGATGCGAAGATGATGGCCGAGGCGCTCGACGGCGTGTGGAACAACCTCGATCGGATCGTGCAGACCGCCCGCCGCAACACCCGCCGGCTGTAGCTGCTGCGAGATCATCTGCAAACAAAAATGCCCGGGCACGTCCCGGGCATTTTTGTTTTGGGTGCCGAATTACGGAACCCCGAACAGCCAGCTCACGCTTGCTACGATGTTATGCGTCGGATAATCCGACCGGATCTGGTCCGGGTTGGTCGAGGTGAAGGTCGTCCCCGTGGTTGCGAAGTAGCGGTAATCGATATCGAAGGCGACCGACGGCACGACCATGTAGCGGACCCCGCCGATCGCCTGATAGGCGAAAACCGTCACCGTATCGTGGGTGCCCCCAAAGCGGTTGCTGAGATTGCGCGTGACCTGGGCGGCGCCGATGCCGCCGCCGACATGCGGCGTCACTGGAAAGCCGAGGCCAAGATCAAAGTCGTAGATCAGGTTGGCCATTTCGGCGACTGAATGGCGTTCGGCGTTCCCCGCCATCCCCGGCCTGCTTCTCGGAACGATCATCTGCAGGTCGTGCGTGTCGTTCGCGCGATAGCTCAGCTCGCCTTCCAAGCGCCACGGCCCCATTTTGAACCCGGCGCGGCCACCGACATTGAAGCCGTCGTTAAAGCTCTCGAGCGATTCCGAATTCTGTCCGGCAAACGGCCCGCCCGTGGGATGTCCCTGATTCGTGACGTCCTCCAGCTTGGTCCAGCCGCCCTGGACGCCGATATAGAAGCCGCCGGGCAATAACTGCGCGTGCGCCGGCGCGGCCAGCGCAGTGACGAGGGCTGCCGCGACGGCCACATAAAAGATGCGCATTGTCCCATCCCCCTTAGGATTGAGGAAGTTACCAAGAGGGGTGACTCCGACGTCAACCTGCCTTCGGTAGCGGGATCCGCCAAACTCCTCATCGTGGTGCGAGCTACGGAAAAACCCAGCATTGCTGCCGCCTAACCCCAACATTTGGATGACGCTTTTTGAGCGGCGTGGCATCCGCGCGATCCGTGCGACTCTTCAGTCACTTCGCAGAAGGCGATGCGCGGGCGAATCGCTCGCGTTTTTAGGAGCGGCGCCAAACCCCTCCTGCCGTTCGCAAAACAGTTGTTCGCTGCGCAGCTTTGGATGAGGTTTGAGCTTCCAACAGATGCCTAAAGGAGGCCGACATGATGCATCGCGTGCTGATCACCGGGGCGGGTGGCGGCATCGGCCGCTCTTTGCGCGAGACGTTGCGCGGCATCTATCCGGTGCTGCGATTGTCCGACCGGGTGCCGATAGCGCCGGCGCGGGACAAGGAGGAGCTGGACCAGACCGACATCGCCGATATGGGGGCGGTCGAGAAGATGGTCGCCGGCGTCGACGGCATCATTCATCTCGGCGGCATCTCGGGGGAAAATACCTGGGAGAACATCCTCCAGGGCAACATCATCGGCCTCTACAATGTGTTCGAGGCGGCGCGCCGCGCCGGCGTCAAGCGCATCGTCATGGCGACCTCGAACCATGCGGTCGGGTTTTACCCGCGCAGCCAGATCATCGATCACCGGGTCATCCCGCGCCCGGACAGCCGCTACGGTGTCTCAAAGGCGTTCTCCGAAGCGCTCGCCAGCCTTTACGCGGACAAGCATGGGATCGGCTTTCTGTGCACCCGCATCGGCAATTTCGGAAGCAAGCCGATCGACAGCCGCCGCCTCTCGATCTGGATCAGCCCGCGCGATTACACTCAACTCGTGCGCATCGGCCTCGAGCATTCCGACATTCATTTCGAGATCGTCTACGGCGTCTCAGGCAATAAGCGCTCCTGGTACGATAATTCGAACGCTTATCGCCTTGGCTATAAACCGCAGGATGACAGCGAGCCCTATGCCGCCGAGATCCTCGCCGCCGAAGCCGGGCAGGCCAAGGACCCGATCGCCGAGCGCTATCAGGGCGGCACGTTCTGCGCCGAGGAATTCACGGCAAAGACGCCGCCGGACTAAAGACCCTGTCCCGCGTTGCAAGAGAGGGCGCCGAGGGCGCAGCCCGAGGCGGGTGAGGGCGGCGCTCGCTATTTATCGAGCAGTTTGGCGCCCGGCGGGGTCGGCACCTCGAACACGTTCAAGGTGACCGAGACAAAGGAGTAGTAGCCGATCAACCCGGCGAGATCGACGATGCCCTTGTCTCCCCACCGTTTGACGACACGCTCATAGGTCGCGTCGGAGACCCGGTGGTCCTCGTAATAATCTCGGCAGAAATCGTAGACGAGCTGCTCGTCGGGATCGTCGAATTTTGGTGTATTGCGCTCGGCGATCGCGTCGATGGCGTGCTGCGGCAGACCGGCGTTCAGCGCCAGGCGCACATGCGCCGCCCATTCGAACTGCGCGGTCCAGTAGCGCGCCGTCATCAGGATCGCGATCTCGGTCAGCTTTTGCGAGAAATCGGTGCCGAACCGGACATGCGCGCCGAGCCGGTGCGCATTGTCGGCGAGCCCCGGGCTTTTCAGCCAGACATGCACCGGCGGCGGCACCGAGCCGCGCGGCCCGGCCTTGCAGTCGTTCCAGATCCGGCGCTGCGTCTCGTCGAGACGGCTCTCGTCCAGTTGCTCGTAGCGCGGCATATCGGCTCTCTCCCGGGTTCACATTCTAGTGTGGTGGATTTGAAGTTCCCATCATTTCGATGGCGGCCGCGTTTGGGAACTTCAAATCCAAACCACACTAGCTTTCAATGAGTTGCTAGTGTGCTTTCGAATCCGAAATTCGCCCGAGCCCAGCCCCGAGATATAGCGAATTTCGGATTCGGCACACTAGGGCGTGGCATCATACTGTCGCATTGCGACGATTGAGGAGGGCGATATGCAGCGGCGCAAGCTGGGCGGCTTGGAAGTCTCGGCAGTCGGGCTCGGCTGCGGGACGATGACGCCGTTCTACGACGCGCCCGACCCGGATTCCGCGATCGCGACGATCCGGCGGGCCCGTGAGCTCGGCATCGATTTCCTCGACACCTCCGATGCCTACGGGCTTGGCCGCAACGAGGAGCTGATCGCCCGTGCGGTCGCGGGGCATCGCGGCGACTACGTGATCGCCAGCAAGTTCGGCAATGTCCAACTGCAGGGCGGGCCGCGCTTTGCCGACGGACGTCCCGAATACGTTAAGGAATGCTGCGACAACAGCCTGAAGCGTCTGCAGACCGATGTCATCGATCTGTATTTCATTCACCGGGTCGATGCTGACGTGCCGATCGAGGACACGGTCGGCGCCATGGCCGAACTGGTGCAGGCCGGCAAGGTGCGCACGCTCGGCATTTGCGAGGCCGGCGCCGCCACGATCCGGCGCGCTCATACGATCCATCCGCTCGCCGCGGTCCAGATCGAGTATTCCTTGTGGACCCGGGATGTCGAGGCCGAGGTGCTGCCGGTTTGCGAGGAGCTCGGCATCGGCTTTGTCGCCTATAGCCCCCTGGGGCGTGGCTTCTTGACGGGCGGTGTGACAGGGGTTGAGGGACTGCGCGAGGGCGACGCCCGACGCCGGATGCCGCGCTTCCAGCCGGAAAACCTCGCCCGCAACCTCGCGCTCGTCGAGGAATTGAAGGCGCATGCCGCCGCCGAGCGCTGCACCCCGGCGCAGCTGGCGATTGCCTGGGTCTTGTCGCGCCGGCCGTTCATCGTGCCGATCCCGGGCACCAGCCACGTCAACCGCCTCGAGGAGAACACCGCGGCGGCCGGTCTGCGTCTTTCGGCCGATACCGAGGATGCGCTCGCGCACATCTTCGCGCCCGGCGCCGCCGCGGGCGCCCGCTATCCCGCCGCTCACCTCGAACGGTTAATGATTTGAGGTGTCCTCACAGCCCGACGGCGTTAATCGGATAAGCCGGTTCGGGATTGGCCCGTCGCGGTTAGGTAAAATAACATTCGCGTCCCGGCCCTCGCCGGGATGGCGACTCTTGAAGGGCGATACATGGAATTCGGCATGTTTCACGAGTTTCCGTCGATGCCGGGGCGCGGCGAGACGGAGATGTTCGACGAGTCGATGGCGCAGATCGACGCCGCCGAGCGTTGGGGCCTCGACGTCATGTGGCTGGCCGAAATCCATTTCGCGCCGGAGCGCACCTATTTGTCGGCGCCGCTCGCGATCGCCAGCGCGATCGCCGCCCGCACCCGCCGAATGAAGATCGGCATCGCCGTGCAAGTGCTGCCGCTCTGCCACCCGCTGCGCCTCGCCGAGGAGGCCGCGACGGTCGACCAGATCAGCCATGGCCGGCTGATCTTCGGCGTCGGGCGCAGTGGCGTCGTCAGCACCTATGACGCCTACCAGGTGCCCTATGAGGAGAGCCGCGACCGCTTCACCGAGATCCTCGACATCGTCAAGCGGGCCTGGACCGAGCCGCGTTTTTCCTATGCCGGCAAATTTCACCGCTTTGACAACGTCGCCTGTGTTCCAAGACCGTATCAGCAGCCATTGCCGGAGATCCGTGTCGCGGCCAGCACGCCGGAGACGTTTCCCGCAATCGGCGCGCTGGGCTATCCCGTCTTCGCCAGCACGCGGCATCCGACCTGGCTCGAGCTCAAGCCGCATATCAAGGCCTATTACGACGCTTACAAATCCGCCGGGCACGGCAAAGGCCAGGTGTTTGTCTCCGCCCCGATGTACATCGCCGAGACCGAGGAGCGGGCGCGCGCCGAGGCGGAGGAAAGCGTCACGCATTTTTACCGGCTGCAATATGAGCTGATCGCCGAGTCGGCGCGCCGCTCCGGCCGCCAGAATTTCATCGAGCGAGCCGAAAAGCTGCGCAATCTGACCTATGCCGATGCGCTGCGCGGCAATGTTCTGGTGGGCACCCCGGCTAGCGTCGCCGCCCGCCTCAAGGAGCTGCGAGACGAAATCGGCTTCGACGGGATTCTCGCCGAGCTCAACTGCGGCGGGCTGATTCCGCACGATCGGGTGTTGAACGCCTTGCGCCTCCTATGCCAGGAGGTCATGCCCCAGTTTCGCAAGCACTAAAACGGGAGGACACAGATGAAGAAGACGTGTCGCAACCGCCTGAAGCTGTCGCTGCTGTCTGCGGCGGCGCTGCTGTTCGGCATTGCGAGCGCCGCGTTGCCGGCGCGCGCCGCCGAGCCGATCAAGATCGGCACCGGCATGGCGTTGACCGGCGGACTCGCCGCCAACGGCAAGGCGGCGATCCTCGCGATGAAGATCTGGGAAGAGGAGATCAACGCCAAGGGCGGGCTCCTCGGCCGCCCGGTGCAGCTGATCTATTACGACGACCAGAGCAACCCCTCGACCGTGCCGGGCATCTTCACAAAGCTGCTCGACGTCGACAAGGTCGACCTGATCTGCGGCGATTACGGCACCAACCTCTTGGCGCCGGCTATGCCAGTCGTCATTCAGCACAACATGACGTTCTTCGCGTTGTTCGGGCTCGATGTGAACCGCGAGTTCCAGTACCCGAGATATTTCGCAATGCAGCCGGCCGGCGGACCGAACCCGTCCGCCGCCTTCTCGCAAGGCTTCTTCGAAGTCGCTGCGGCGCAGAACCCAAAACCGAAGACCCTGGCAATCATGGCCGCCGATGCCGAGTTCCCGCACAACGCCGCCGACGGCGCGCGCGAGAACGCGAAGAAAGCGGGTTTGCAAATCGTCTACGATAAAACCTATCCGCCGAACACGACGGACTACTCGCCGATCGTGCGCGCGGTCGATGCGGCCAACGCCGATGTCGTGTTCAGCGCGTCCTATCCGCCCGACGCGGTCGGGATCGTGCGCGCCGCCAACGAGATCGGGCTCAAGGCCAAGCTGTTCGGCGGCGGCCTTGTCGGCCTGCAATACGCCTCGATCAAGCAGCAGCTCGGGCCGATGCTGAACGGCATCGTCAATTATGATTTCTGGGAGCCGGCGAAAACGCTGGAATTCCCAGGCGTCGAGGAATTCCTGAAGAAATACCAGGCCAAGGCTGCCAGCGAAGGCGTCGATCCGCTTGGCTACTATCTGCCGCCTTTTGCCTACGCCAATTTGCAGGTGCTCCAGGCGGCGGTCGAGGGGACGAACAGCCTCGATCAGGACAAGCTCGCCGACTGGCTGCGCAAAAACACGATCAAGACAATCGTCGGCGATCTTGCATTCGGGTCGAACGGCGAGTGGAAGGAGGCGCGCGTTCTGCAGGTGCAATTCCACGATGTGCAGGGCAGCGATCTCGATCAGTGGAAGACCGACGCCAAGCAGACAATCCTGTGGCCGGACAAATATGCCACCGGCAAGGCGGCCTACCCCTATACCAGCGCAAAGAAATGACAACGCAGCCATAAAGCCTCTCTCCGCCCCGAGGGCGGAGAGAGGGAGTGATATTGGAAACCGGAGAGTTTGAATGCGGTTTGGATTATTCGGCGGCGCGCGCACCGATCCCGGCGAGCAGGCGAGCGACAGCCGCATTTACAGCGACTACATCGATTACATCTGCGAAGCCGAAGAGCTCGGCTTTCACAGCGTGTTCCTCGTCGAGCACCACTTCACCGGTTTTGGCCAGGTCTCGGCGACGCTGAACTTCCTGACCTATCTCGCCGCGAAGACGACAAAGATGCGCCTCGGCACTGCCGTGCTCGTGCTGCCCTGGCACAACCCGGCGCTCCTCGCCGAACAGGCCGCGACCCTCGACCTCCTGTCGAACGGCCGCTTCGATTTCGGGGTCGGCAAGGGCTATCGCTGGGGCGAGTTTCACGGCTTCTGCATCCCGATGGAGGAGGCCGAGGAACGCTATCAGGAGACGCTCGCCTTCCTGCGCAAGGCCTGGACCAGCGGCGGCCGCTTCTCGCATCACGGCAAATACTGGCATTACGAGGACGTGGTCATCGAACCGGCGCCGGTGCAAAAGCCGCATCCGCCATTCTGGATCGGCGCGGCCAGCCCCAACTCGATCCGCTATGCCGCCGAGCAAGGCTACAATCTCTTGTTGGGCCAGGGCGGCGGGCCGGACACCGTCGCCGAAGGCGTCTCGATCTATCGCCGTGCCGTCGAGGCGCAGGGTCGCGCGTTCGATACGTCCATGGTCGGGCTGACCCGCGCGCTGCACATCGCGATGAACGAAAACGAGCGCGAGGCGGCGCTGGCGCTCCGCGCGAAGTTCATGGCGCAGGTCGAGGAATTGTCGTTGTCCCCGACCGGGGCCCGACGAGATCATCCGCCGCATTAAGCGGCTGCAAGAGGCCGGCGTTGAATACATCATGGTGATCGACTTCGCCGGCTCCCGCGAGCATCTGCGCATTTTCGCCCGCGAGGTGATGCCCGCCTTCGCCACAAGCTGACGGGACAAATCACCGGTCTTCCGGCTCGGCCGGTGACGCCGCAAGTCGCGCCAAGGCGCCGACGTCGGTCTTGCCGATAGGCAGCGACGGCAATTGCGGCAAGACTGTCAGCTTCGAGGGTCGCAACGTCATCGGCAGGCTTGCGGCGAGCCGCGACCGCAACGCCGCGACCAGAGCGGCATGGTCGGGTTCAAGCGAGGCGACAAACCCGTGCAGCGTCACCGAACCCGGCCCCGGCACCGCAACGACCGCAGCATCGGTGACCCCCGGTTCGGTGCGCAACACGGCCTCGATCTCCGCCGGCTCGATGCGGACGCCGTTGATCTTCACCTGGCGGTCAACGCGGCCAAGTAGTCGCAACATGCCGTCCGGCTGCACCTGCAGCAAATCGCCGGTGCGAAAGCAGCGCCGGCCCGGGCGGTTCGGCACCGGCAACATTCGGCCCGGCACGACGCACCCCCGCCGCCATTCCCCGAGCGCCAGATAGCGGCTCCGCAAGACCAGCTCGCCGGGTTCTCCAGGCGCGACCGGCCGGTCGTTCTCGTCGAGCAATGCGTAATCGTGGTCGGGCTCCAGCATCCCGACTGCGACGGTCGCCTCCGGACCGCTGTCGTCGGGCGGGATTTGCCAGTTCGCAACGAACAGCGCCTCGGTCGAGGCATAAGTGTGCCAGACCGCACAATCGGGCGGCAGCGATCGACGCAATGCCACAAGATCGGCCCGCGGCAATCCCGCGGCGCCGATCCGCACGCTGCGCATCGCGGCGAACGCCGCCGGGGCTCGTTCCAACGACAGCAGCACGCGCAGCATCGGTGGTTGGAAAACCGGGCACGTGACGCGTTCCCGCTCGATGAGCCTCAGCGTCGCGCCGGCGCCGTCTTCCGCGAGCGAGGCCAACACACACCGCGCGCCGCTCGCCAGGGCGGCGAGCATGGCGGACAGTCCCGATCCGGGGAAGGGCGCCGAAAAAGTTGCGAGGCAGTCCGCCCGTGTCAGCTGCATGTCGTGAACGTTGGAAAAGGCGCGATACAGCATCGAGCGCGCCGACAGGACAATGCCCTTCGGAAGACCGGAGCTGCCGGAGGTCATGTGGACGCTGAGCGGCGCGTCCGGATCCGGCGCCGCATCGGGCCGCCAGATCCGGTCACGACCGGCCAAGACATCGGCCAGCATCAGCGTCGGCGCGTCGTACCGAAGCGGCGGCATTTCGGCCAGCAGGAAGGCCGCCGGGGCGAGGTCCATGAGCAGATCGCGCTGCCGCAGCGCAGGATTTGCCGGATTGAGAACCAGGCACACCCGGCCGGAGATCAGGCAGCCGATCAGGGCGGCGATGGCATCCGGCCGCCGCGGCAACAGGCACGCAACCGCCTCTCCGGGCGCGATCCGCTCCGCCAATGCGGCCGCCGTGTTCTGCGCGATCCGCAACAGCTCGCCGTATCGCAGTGCGCCGCTGCGGCCGACGAGCGCGACGGCGTCCGGATCATGTGCCGCGCCCCGGCATAGCAGCTCCCATAGCGGCGTCTCGGAAAACGTTTCGGCGCCCTTGCGAGGCTCGGCGACTTTGGCACCCGGCAGGCCCCAGATCGCGTCGTCGTTCAACGGCGCGCTCGGCATTGCTCATTCCTCCGGCAGCGCATCTGAAATGATGGCAACGATGTCGCGAACCCGCTGAAGCCGCTCCAGCGCGACGACCTCGATCTCAATCGAGAACTGCTCTTCGAGGAGCGCAATCGCTTGTAGGAGGCGCAGGCTGTCGATATTCGGAACCTCGGCCAACGGCAAGTCCCCCGGCAGCGCGACGGCGGGCTGCTCGCAAACCCGGCACAGCATCTCGGAAACTGCCTTCGCAATGGCCTCAGGCCCAGGGCTATGCCTCGATCGGCGCTTGCTCATGTCGGCGTCGTTTGCTGCTTGCGCTCAGCTCGCCCAATGCAGTTTGAGTGTCTCGGAACACAATGCCACCCACTCGTCGAACGGCCCGTGCGGATGGACAAATCGTTCCAGCCGGCCCGCATAAAGCCCGTCGGCCAGCTTCTCCACCCGACACGCCTCCGCCCGATCCTTCCGCGTGACACAGAGCAGCGCGGCCGGTCCGATGGCGCGCATGGCCGCCTTCAACCGGCGCATCTCCGCCAGACCGAAGCCCGGGTCGGCGGTTTTGAACACAAAGATGCGCCTTGCATCCGCGATGTCGCGCAGCAGTTTGCGCCGCAAAAGCCGCAGCGTCGCACAGCCGTGGTGCCGCACCTCGGCGATGCCCTCCTCGTCGCGCGGTTCGATGACGCTCGTGTGCAGTCGCAGATAGGGAGTCTGGATTCGGTAATCTATGTCGATCCACGCCACCGTCGTTGTGGCGGGGTCGCCCAGCCCCTCGAACCGGCACTCCAAGCCGCGCGCAACATTCTCGTAGGTGGTGCCGGCCCAGCGCAGCAGGCTCAGCGGGAGCTCGACGCCATAATGCCGTTGCGCCAGCGCGAGTTCGCAATTCTCGCCGAGGCTGTCGAATCTGCTGAGCGCCGCCGCCTCGGGCCCGAGCGGCGTCGCGGCGGAGCTGCCGTCCCATTCCTTCAGGTTTAGATAGAGACGCGTTTCGCCCCGCCACGGCGGAAACAGGCTTGGCGGCAGGGCTGCGTTGCCGTTGGTCCACCGGAACATCCTGTCGCTGGTTGCAGGGTGTTCGACATGTTGGAACCCGTCGATGAACGCCGAGGAGCCAATCGGGGCGTCGATCCTCTCTCCGCCCTGCTCCCAGGAGAGGCCCAGCAAGGCCACCCCCAACCGCCGCTGATCTTCGGGGTGGCCGAAATCGACCGGCCGAGCGGAGCCGGAGATAATGCGGATTTCCTGCGCCGGCAATGC
>VAZF01000620.1 GCA_005888425.1 Alphaproteobacteria bacterium | reverse complement strand
CCGCCGGGAAGTATATCGCGGCAGGAGAGCGACCGCTGCACGCTCGATCTACCGGCATTACGCTTTACATGCATTCCGCCCTGCCCACATAGCGGTGCACCGCGCCGCATCCGCGAGGGGAGCTCTCGACATGACCGACATCGTCATCGCCAGCGCCGCCCGTACTCCGGTCGGGGCCTTCAACGGCGGCTTGGCGAGCCTCCCGGCTCACAAGCTGGGCGAGGTCGCGATCGCCGAGGTGTTGCGGCGCGCCAATGTCGAGCCGAAGGACGTAACGGAGGTGATCCTCGGGCAGATCCTCGCGGCCGGCGAGGGCATGAACCCGGCGCGGCAAGCTTCGATCGGAGCGGGGATCCCGGTCGAGACGACCGCTTATTCAGTCAATCAGGTGTGCGGCTCGGGATTGCGCACCGTCGCGCTCGGCTTTCAGGCGATCCGCAATGGGGACTCCGAGATCGTCGTCGCTGGCGGCCAGGAGAGCATGAGCCTCGCGCCGCACTGCATCCATCTGCGCAACGGCGTCCGGATGGGCGACGCGCAGATGGTCGATACGATGATCAAGGACGGCCTCTGGGACGTCTTCAACGGCTATCACATGGGCAACACCGCCGAGAACGTCGCGCAGCGCTGGCAGATCACCCGCGAGCAGCAGGACGAGTTCGCCGCCCGCTCGCAGACCAAGGCCGAAGCGGCGCAGAAGGCCGGCCGTTTCAACGACGAGATCGTGCCGGTCAAGGTCACGACGCGGCGCGGCGAAGCCATTGTCGACACCGACGAGCACCCGAAACACGGCACGACGGTCGACGTGTTGTCGAAGCTCCGTCCGGCTTTCGACAAGAACGGCACGGTGACGGCCGGCAACGCATCGGGGATCAATGACGGGGCCGCCGCGGTCGTCCTGATGACCGCCGCCGAAGCCGAGAAGCGCGGTGTGAAGCCGCTCGCCCGCATCGTCGCCTGGGCGACCGCCGGCGTCGACCCGGCGATAATGGGGACCGGCCCGATCCCGGCCTCACGGCTCGCGTTGAAGAAGGCCGGCTGGTCGGCCAAGGATCTCGACCTCGTCGAAGCCAACGAAGCTTTCGCGGCGCAGGCTTGCGCCGTCAACCGCGAGCTCGGCTGGGATCCCGACCGGGTCAACGTCAATGGCGGCGCGATTGCGCTCGGGCATCCGATCGGCGCGTCCGGCACGCGCATCCTCGTGACCCTGCTCCACGAAATGCAGAAGCGCGATGCAAAGAAAGGCCTCGCGACGTTGTGCATCGGCGGCGGCATGGGAATTGCGATGTGCGTCGAACGCGGCTGATCGAACGAACATGTAGGATGGGCTGAGCGCAGCGAAGCCCATCATCAATTGTTCAGTTCACCAGCGAGGCAGTGAGGCAATGAGGCAACGAGATAGCCGCGCCGCTGAAATCTCACTGCCTCACTGTCTCTGTGGTGAAAAACTCTGTGGTGAAAAAGTTTTGTTAGGGAGGAGAGCATGGCCAGGGTGGCAGTCGTCACCGGCGGTATCCGCGGCATTGGCCGCGCCATCGCGATCGCGCTGAAGAATGCCGGGTACAAGGTCGCGGCCAATTACGGACATGATGACGCAACGGGGCGGCAGTTCAGCGAGGAGACCGGCATCCCGGTCTACAAATTCGATGTCGCCGATTTCAACGCTTGCGTCGAGGGGTTGAAGGCGATCGAGGCGCAGCTCGGCCCGGTAGAGGTACTCATCAATAACGCGGGCATCACGCGGGACGCGACGATGCACCGGATGAGCTTCGAGCAGTGGAACGCCGTCATTCAGACCAACCTCGCCTCATGCTTCAACATGTCGAGGGCGGTCATCGAGGGCATGCGCGACCGCAGCTTTGGTCGAATCGTCAATATCGGCTCGATCAACGGCCAGGCCGGGCAATACGGCCAGGTCAATTACGCCGCCGCCAAATCCGGCATTCACGGCTTTACAAAGGCGCTGGCGCAAGAAGGCGCCGCGCGCGGCATCACGGTCAACGCCGTCGCGCCCGGCTATGTCGATACCGAGATGGTGCGCGCCGTGCCGAAGGACGTCTTGGAGAAGATCGTGGCGCGCATCCCGGTCGGCCGGCTCGGCAAGGCCGAGGACATCGCGCGGACCGTGCTGTTCCTCGTCGCCGACGAAGCCGGTTTCATCACCGGCTCGACATTGTCGGTCAATGGCGGCCAGCACATGTACTGAGCCGCGGTCAGGAAGTCGTGACGGCGAATACGATTTATACCATCGGGCACTCAACGAGATCCGTCGCCGAGCTGGTCGCATTGCTGCGCGAGGCCGCGGTCGGTCTCCTGGTCGATTTGCGTTCCGTGCCGCGCTCGCGCACAAACCCGCAATTCAACACCGACACGCTGCCACAGGATCTCGCCGAGGCCGGGATCGGGTACCGCCACATCCGCGCGCTGGGCGGGCTGCGCCATAAGCTGAAGGATGCGCCGCCTTCGCCGAACACGCTGTGGCGGAGCGACCCGTTCCGCAATTACGCCGATTACGCGATGACCGAGCCGTTTCGCGAGGGGCTCGCGGAATTGCGTGGCCACGCCGAAGACCATGTCTGCGCGATCATGTGCGCCGAGGCGGTGTGGTGGCGCTGCCATCGCCGGATTGTCGCCGACTATTTGCTCGCCGAGGGCG
>VAZF01000619.1 GCA_005888425.1 Alphaproteobacteria bacterium | reverse complement strand
GCTGCGCGTTTGTTCACGCGAGTGCTGATGCACGATGAGGGTCATTCCCGCCGACCGCGCGGCTGCGTTCAGCCGCCTGCTGCCCTACTTCCAGCTCACCCTCAGGCGGCTGGCCAGGGCGTAGGACGTGAACTCCACAAACCGCCGGCCGACAGCGCGCGATAACGAACGTCGGCAAATCGGATTGTGAACGGACCTTCGCCAGCGCGACCGGCAATGACGAGGTTGCGCCGATTGCGGACCTTCCATTTTTGTTATTAGTCATGGAATCGGCCGAAGCCGAGCCGTTCCAGTCAACCGGGACGCGGCTGGCCTAGCTAAGCGATCGCGTGGGTGCGCGAAACGTCGAACGGATGGTCGATGAGCCTTCGATCTGCTCCACGAACGGCAAGCTGTTCGGAGTTACGCGTGCGGGTTGAAGCCGCCTCGTTGAGCCACTGCGAATGAATGAAAAACCGCCGCGGATCGCGTGTAGAGGCATAAGCTCCGATCTCCAGACAACCGGGCTCGTTTCGTGCCTTGGGTACTTGTGCGCGCAGCGCGCCGGCGACGGCCTCCTCTTTCCTCCGCGTGCGTGAAAGCGGACAATAATTACAAGTTCCGTGAGGTGCTCCGGCACATTCTCGGGCTATATGCCTGGATCGATGCGTCCTGAGTTGTCTTGGCCACCGGGTTCGTCCGGAGGCGGGGCGTCTGGCGCGAGGACCAGCTCCGCGTCGTCGATGACGTAGCGGACATATTTGTAGTCCCGGATGAAGCCGATCTGGCCGTCCCGCCATTCCAGCCACATCATGTAGCTTGGCTTTGCCGCCTGAGGATCCTCGTAGACCGCGATCACCTCGCGGCCATCGAGCCAGGCGGGGGCAACACGCACAGGTTCGCTGCGCGAATAGACGCCGAAGAACATGCCCACGTTGGCGGCGCCGGCACGCAGCGGGTACGACGACTGGATCAGCCGCACGTCGTCAGCCAGCATCCCGCGCAGCCCGTCCCAGTCGCGCCGGTTGAACAGGGCGACATAGCGGGCCACGGCGGGCGACGGCGGTTGCGGCGCGAGCTGAGCAGGCGCCTGCGCGTTGATAACCTTGAGCCGGGCCCGCCCGCGGGAGAGGTGAGCCTTCACCGCGTTCACCGTGAGGTCGAGCATGTCGGCGATTTCTTCCAGAGACTGGTCGAGCACGTCCTTGAGGATCACCACGCTGCGCTGCACGGTCGGAAGCTCCACGAACCGCGATACCGCGGTCTCGACTGCCTCCCGTCGCATCAGCGCCTCCACAGGATCGGGACTCTCCGGATCGGCGACCTCTCGGGCTGCCTCGATCGGCTCGGCGGCGCGGATTGAGCCGCTGCGCAGCAGGTCCAGTGCGCGGTTGTGGGCAATTCGGAACAGCCAGGCGCGGAGCGGCGGGACGTTTGGCACCTCGTCCAGGGCGACGAAGGCCCGGGCGAACGTGTCCTGCACCACATCCTCGCCGTCGATCACCGAGCCCATCAGGCGCGCGCAGTAACGGTGAAGCTCCGGCCGCATCTCACCGGCAAGGGCCAAGAGCTGCGCCTGGCGCGCCGAAGGCGAGGAAGATGGACCCTCGCTCAAGCTGCCTCTCCTTCGAGCACGGTTATCCCCGTATCGCCCTTTAGGCCGAAGGCGACGCTGGTGGCGTACTGCGGATCTTCTAGCAGCGCGACCAGGTGGTCACCAAACCGGCGCGGCGGCAACGGCGCCCCGAACCGCGCCAGGAACGTCTCGCGCTCGATGCCTATCGACCGCGCGTACGCGCTAGACGCCTCGTCGCCAACCCCGGTCCCGCCAATTATCTGCTGAGGCACGATCGCCTGAAAGCGGATGCCCAGCCCCTTCTGCTTGGCGATCCCATTCGCGTAGCTGGCCATGAACCAGAGCATGCGTTTGGCGCCAGCGTAGCCGCCCGAAAGCGGCGAGCCCTGCTGCGCTGCGCCACTGGAGCCCACGAGAACGCGGGCGCCCGGCGCGAGGGGAAGGTTGAGGGCGGCCTGAATCCAGTAAAGGCCGGCCTTCACGTCGGTCTCCCACGGCGCAGTAAAGTCCGGCCAGCTCAGCTGATCGAGCCGCCCCATGCGCGGGGTCGCACCAGCGTTCAGCACCAGGACCTCGGGACGGACGTCAGCAAGGATGCGCTTAGCGGCCCCCTCGTCGGTGACGTCGGCCGAGATGACAGCGACGCTGAGCTTTTGCTCCACCGCTGCGAGCGCGGTCGGGTCGCGGGCCACGACGGTCACCTTGGCGCCCTGGTCCACCAGGGCCTCGACAAGCCCGAGACCCAAGCCACGGCTGCCGCCAGTCACCACGATCGTTTTGTCCTTGAGGCTCATCGTCCTCTCCCGCGTTTCATGTCTGATGAGCCTAGGACGTTCGGGGTCGCGAAAAAGAGTCACTGTTGGCCCGCATGGCGGCGCGGTCGCAAATATCAGGCCGGGATGCGACGTGCGCGCGCACTCTTGCGACGGCAGGTTTGGGGCAAAACCGGGAGCTACACATGTTGCCACGAGCTACCGTTCAGCGCCGATAGCAGTCGTTCCCTAGCTCACAGTCGGGATTACCGCGTTGGACCCGGAGCAGCCATTCAATGGCTGCAGAGGGCAACGCACTATCTTTGATCGGTTGGTGAGGCGCGATGCGCCTAGCGGGGAATGATACATCGACGGTCCTGCGTCCCTCTAGACATTAAGGTGTAGGATTTACCGGATCGCCTAAACCCGGAATCGGAGGAGTTGTCGGTGCCCCGCATTGTCTTGCCGGAAGGTGCTTCGGTCCATTGCACCGTCGACGATTTTCTGTGGCCTTGGGACCATCCGACCCCAGTGCTGATGATGCACGGCTTTGCCCGCAACGCGACGTTTTGGAACCGGTGGATGCCGGCGATCGCCGAAACCCATCGGGCCTATCGCCCCGACCTGCTCGGATGCGGCCTCTCCGACCAGCCCCCGGCCGGGTATCGCCACACGCCCGATACGATCGGCGCACAGATCTTGGCGGTGCTCGATGCCTTGTCGCTGGCGCGGGTGCATTGGGTCGGCGAATCCTCCGGCGGGATCATTGGTCTGTTTCTCGCCGCCGCCTATCCGGAGCGCATCGCCAGCCTGGTGCTATGCAACACGCCGTCGCGCATTCCCGATCACATCAAGCGCACCTACGCTTTGGATTGCGCCACCGCATCGGACGCCATGCGGGCCTATGGTGTCGGCGAATGGTGCCGGCAAACGCTTGGCTATCGGCTCGACAAGGAACGCGCCGGTGAAGATTTGTGCGACTGGGTCGTCCGCGAGATGGACAGGACGCCGCCCGACGTCGCCGCCGCGATGCATGATTGCTTCGAGGGCGTCGATACCCTGCCGTTGCTGCCGCGTGTAGGCGCCCCGGTCCTGCTGCTCAGCGGCGACAAAAGCCCGATCGCCTCGGCGCAACAGCAGGCTCTCGCGGACGCGCTGCCGGACGGCCGGGTCGAGCTGTTCAGCGGCTACGGACATGGGGTCAATCTGCTGCAGCCCAAGCGCTGTGCTCGCGCCGCTGCCGAGTTCTGGCGAAACCTCGCGTAGCGGACCTCGCGCTAGAGAAACTACCTGGCGCGCTGTGCACCTCGACCGCTAGACCGGAACGGCGGCGCCCATTGTCGTGCGGTGCATCAGCCGCCGGTGCGGCAGATCGTAATCCTGGATCGCCCGATGCTGCACGGTGCAATTGTCCCACATCAACAGGTCGCCGCGCCGCCATTGGTGGCGATAGATGAAGGCCGGCTTGACGATATGCTCGGCCAGCGCGGCAATGAGCG
>VAZF01000400.1:2293-4190 GCA_005888425.1 Alphaproteobacteria bacterium | reverse complement strand
TTCATGGCAGGATGCGTTTGGTCCGCTCGCCTGGCTGGGCGTCCGCTTCGACGGCCCGCCGGCGGGGCTGGACCAGCTGATGCTCGTGATGTGGCTCGTGGTTTGGCTCGTCGTCGCATGGTTCTTCCCGAACACGCAGCAGCTCTTGGCCCGCTGGCATCCGGCGTACAATTACGGCCTGGCCGAGCGAGACCGCGACCCGCCCTTGCTGGAGCAGACCGGTTCAGCGGCGCCCCTGTTGCCGTGGCGGCTCGAATGGCGCCCGACGGCGGCGGGCGCGGTGTTTGTCGGCGTGCTCGCGGCGCTGGCCTGCCTCAACCTTAGCCACGTCAGCGAGTTTCTCTATTTCCGGTTCTGAGCACCAAAAAATCTAATAGTCAGCGAACAGGATCATGGCGCAGGGGAAGAAACGGCTCCGCACGTTCATCATCTGGCTATTGGCAGCCGCCGGAGTGGTCGTGGCGGGGTGTTTCACGGTCAATTGCCTCGTCGATCCCTTGTGGTATCTGGCACCTCGCGCGCGACATTGCTGCCGGAGAACGAGGTCCGCGGCTACCGATGCTACAACCTCGCCGTCTCGGACGGGCAAGTCGGCGAGTGGCTCTATTACGCCGAGTATCTGCGGCAACGCGGCTTTGCGCCGAAACTGATGCTCGTCGAGCTGAAGCGCAACGACCTCCTCGGACCGGCGCCGCAGCCGGAGGTGCCCGATTTTGTGCGCAGCGGCAGCTCGCCGCCTTCGATCCTGATCAGCTATCTCTCGCTCGACGCGCTCGATTTCTCGATCCGCACCTTGCGGGGCGAGGCGCCGCATCACCGCTATTACGATGCGGAATTCGGCGCGCAACTGGAGAAGCGCAGCAAGCGGCACTACTACAACCCGGCCGGCCCGATCAAACCGATGGAGCCGCCCACCGACATGCACCCGGAGCGCGCCGAGCAATATGTGGCGCTCCGCCAGAAATTCCCGATGGCGCGCGCGGTCGGTTTTGTGCCACCGGAATCGGCGTGGCGCATCGCGGCCTATAGCCTGACCGACGGTTTTGGCGATTACCTCGATGCGGTTGCGCGCGTCGCCGCCGCCTATGATGTGTTCCTCGATTTCTCGATCCCGACGGCGCTGACCCAAAGCAAGAGCCCGAACGACACTTATGACGGGCTGCACTATTCGCGCGGCGTCAATAGCCGCGTGCTGGCCGCGCTGCTCGCCGACAAGACCGATCTCGCGCTTGATTGGCATGCCGAGGACGCCGCGGCCGTGAGCGCGCGCTATCGCAGCCTCCTGGCCGATTTCTTGACCACGACGGCGCAGGCGGAAGCCACTCCGGCAAAGAAGGAAAAATCGGCGCCCGACACAAACTGAAGCTGAACGGAATTGCTTCGTTCATCCGCCGCCTCGCTCTGTCTGGCGTTTTCACAAGCTGAAATCCGTCGTCCCGGCGAAAGCCGGGACCCATTTGTCAGAGGCACAAGCGGTTGAAGGGTGGGTCCCGGCTTTCGCCGGGACGACGGTATGGTTGAGCGTAGCTCCGGGATTAGCTCAGAGCACGGCCTTTGCGGGCGATGAATTCCGGGAAGGCCTCCTCGGCTTTGGCGTTCTCGAACTCGTTCTTGGCGAAGTCGCGCTCCTCCTGCCACTGACCTTCGAGGTCCTGCGCCATCTGCCGCAACAGGAGCCGCTTGATGCCGCTGACCGCGCCGCGGTTGTTGCCGGCAATCATGCGCCCCAGTTCCATCGTCTTGGCGCGCAACTGCTCGCGCGGCACGAGGTGGTTCAACAGGCCGATGCGGTAGGCCTCCTCCGCCTCCACGGTACGCGCGGTGAACAAGAGCTCCTTGGCCATCGGCCAACCGACCTGGTTCGGCAATGTCCAGGTGCTGTTGATCCGGCCATAAG
>VAZF01000400.1:0-2254 GCA_005888425.1 Alphaproteobacteria bacterium | reverse complement strand
AGGCTGTTGCGGCCGCTGCGCATCTTGTCGAGTTCTTCCGCGGTGTAGCGGCGGTCGTCCTCGCGCTGCTCGTGGATGTCGCCGCCGGCGGAGAAAGCGCGGCCGGCGCCGGTGATAACGACGCAGGCGACCGCATCGTCCGCCTCGAACCGCTTCACCGCATCGTGCAGCTCGCTCGACAGGCGGCGGTTCATCGCATTGAGCTTGTCCGGGCGGTTCAGCGTCGCGATGCCGACGCCGTCCTCCACCTCGACAAGGATGTGCTCGTAATCCATCTCGCCTCCGCTTATGCCAGCACCGGCCGCGCGTTGCGATGCGGCGTCGCCTTCTCGAACGCGTCGGCGACCCGGAACAGCGTCGCCTCATCGAACGGCTTGCCAACCAGTTGTACCGCGACCGGCAGACCGCCCTCGCCATAGCCGGCGCAGATCGACATTGCCGGATAGCCCGCGACATTGAAGGGGATCGTAAAGCTCGGCCGGTCGAATACATCCCAGATCGGCACATTATCGATCTTTGGCGCTTCGCCCGGCGCGGCGGCGGTCAGCACGATATCGAGCCCGGCCATTGCCGCCTTCAATTCGGCGCGCAATTCACGGCGGCGCCGCACGGCCTGCACATAATCGACGCCCGAGACAAGCGCGCCGAGCATCAGCCGGCGCTGCACCCGCTCGCTGAAATCGCCGAGCCGCGTGCGCGCCCATTCATCGTAAGCGCTGGCCCGCTCGGTGATCGAGATCAGGGAGCCGCAGGCCTGCCAATCCTGCAAGGGGGACAATTGCACCTCGCGGATCTCGGCGCCGAGCTCGCGCAATGCGGAGATCGTGCCGTCGATGCCGCGCTGCGTCCCCGGGCTGACCTTGTAATCGACCTCGTGAAAATGATGGATCACACCGACTTTGAGCCCCTTGATGCCGCTGCCGAGCGCCGCCGTGTAATTCGGCACCGGCCGATCGGCGCTGGCCGGATCGCGCGCATCGTAGCCGGCCAGCGCCTGCAACATCAGCGCGCAATCCTCGGAGGTCCACGCCATCGGTCCGATATGGTCGAGGCTGAAGGCGGCGGGCGCCACCCCGGCGCGGCTGACGAGGCCATAGGTCGGCTTGATGCCGGCGATGCCGCACAACGCCGCCGGGCCGCGGATCGAGCCGCCGGTGTCGGTACCGATGCCGCCGAGGATCAGCCCGGCCGCCACCGCCGCGCCTGTGCCGCTGCTGCTGCCGGCGGTGAAATGATCGGTGTTCCAGGGGTTGCGAGCCGGCGGCTTTGGCAGATCGAAAGAGGGGCCGCCATCGGCAAATTCATGCGTCGTCGTCTTGCCGATCAACACCGTGCCGGCTTCCGCGAGACTTTCGGCGCAGGCGGCATCCGTATCGGGGATGTTGTCCTGCAGGATCTTCGACCCGCAGGTCGTCGGGATGCCCTTGGTGTCGACGATGTCCTTGAGGCCGATCGGGATGCCGTGCAGCGGCCCTTTCGACGCGCCGGCCATGATCGCCCTCTCGGCCTCGCGCGCCTCGGCAAGCGCCCGTTCCTCGGTCAAATGGACAAAAGCGTGCAGGCGGTCGTCGAGGGCGCGGACCCGGTCGAGACAGGCGCGGGTCAATTCGACGGGCGACAGCTGCTTTGCGGCGATCCGCTTCGCCGCCTCGGCGATCGTCGGAATAGCGGGGGCGGCCATTACAGGTCTTCCCCTAGATCCACTGGATTGAAGCCATAGGCATGCGCCGGCTCGGCCATGATGCCGCGGGGCTTGCGGACCCGCTCGGCCATCGCGGCGATCCCGGGATAGACGCTCTTCAATTCGGCCTTCTGGGCCGGCGTCAGGTCGAGCCCGGCGCGGGCGAGCAGGAAATCGAGTGTCTGGTCCGAGATGTCGGCGGGCATGGTCTCTCTCCGGGGCAGCGATCGAGCCTAGTTTAAGGCCGATCGCAAGCGCCGGGCCAGCCCGCCCGAGAGGCGGCGGCTATTCGACGGTGATCTCGCCGGTCATGCCGGCCCAGTCGTGATCAGGGCAGACCAACTTAAAGTGCCCGGCCTGCCTCGGGATGAAATAAAGGTCCTTTGTCTCGCCGGGGCGCAGGACGAGCTCGGTCTTGTCGGCGTTGAGGACGGCCGGATTATTGATCTTGGCGGCCTTGAACAGATCGGCCGCGTTGAATTCGTGCATCTCCTTGCCGCGGTTCTCGACATGCAGCCGGTAGGGAATGCCCCGCCGGAAGGTCAGTTTGTTCGGCGTGAACTTCGACTCGCT
>VAZF01000399.1 GCA_005888425.1 Alphaproteobacteria bacterium | reverse complement strand
GCCCCGAAAACGTGTTGCGTTTTCGGGAATGCGAGCCAGCTATCCGGGATCCATGGCGCCGTTCGCACGCGTCGGTCGTGGATCCTGGCCTTCGCCGGGATGACGACGAAAAATTTAGTTCAGCCGCAATTCCGTGATGTGGCTGGGATCCTGCTTGAGCTCGCCACGCTCGACCTTCTTGACGAGGTCGACCAGCCGCTCATTGGCGCGCGCCGCGAGCCCGACCCTCTCGCCCTCGCGCACGACAAAACCGTTGAGGAACTCGATCTCGGTGCGGCGGCCTTTCGCCATGTCCTGGCCCATCGACGGGCGCTGCTCGGCCGAGCCGCGCCGCTGCGTCAGCACCCGGTCGTCATAGCGCGCAATCGACTCGGCGTCGCCCTCCCCGGCGCGGGCGATGACCTCTGGCGGCAGGTGGTTGATCTCCTCGAGCTTGTAGCCGAGCGCCTGGCCGATGCGGATCGCCTCGCCGCCGAGCCGCGCCTGGAAGCGGCGTATCGCCTCGTTCTGCGCCATCTGCGCACCCGATAATCCGGTGCAGGCGGAGACCCCGTTCGCCATCGAGTTCGTGACGAGCTTCGACCAGCGCTCGCCCCAGAGGTTGTCGGTCACCTTCGCGCTGTCGGCATGCGAGACGAGGCGGTAGACCTCCTGCGCCCGTTCGGTGATGCGGCCATGCACTTCGCCGGTGCGATAGACCGTGTGGCCGCGGTCGACGCCGCGGATGCCGCCGCGATGCACATGGCCGGGCTCGATGAGGCCGACGCTGATATTGCTGGCGATGCAGCCCAGCACCTTGCCCCACCCGACGATCTCGGCGATCGCCGCCTCGTTCATGCAGTTCTGCAACGAGACGACATAGCCGCCCGGCGCGAGATACTGCCGGATCAAGAGCGCCGCCCATTGCGTGTCGTAGGACTTCGTGCAGATGAACGCGATATCGACCGGCGCCTCTTTCGCGAGCTGCTGCGCTTCGGTCAGATGCAGCGCACGCGGCCGCGCCGAAAACGGCTCCGGCCCCTGGTGATGCGTGATGCGCAGCCCGTTTTTTTTGATCTCCGCGACATTTTCAGGCCACGCATCGACGAAGGTCACGTCCTCGCCCGCCTGCGCCATATGCGCGCCGGTATAACCGCCGACCGCCCCCGCGCCGACGATGACAATGCGTTTGCCCATGGCTCCCTCCCGATTAGGTTCTTGCTTCCCATCCTAGCCGCCGCTCAACGTTGCCGACAACGCAGGAAACCCTCCGCCGTCGTCCCGTGGGCCTTTAGCCCACGGACTTGGTCCGTGGGGAAAGCCGGGACCCATTCCTCAGCAACTCGTAAGCGGATCGGTGGGCCCCGGCCTTCGCCAGGACGACGATGTAAGTGCGACTCGATGTGATCCCGGTAGGCGGGATTGATGGGCAACGCTGCAATGCTGAGGGACGGGTTGCCGCCGCATCGCTCGGCGCGTTATCAGAAGCGCGCCTTGCCCAAAACCGGGCAGTTGGACGGAGGGAAATGCCGAGTAATGGCCGATTTCGCTGACACGACATCGGCCGGGATTGCGTCTTCCGCGCCTCGAGCAGCGAGCATTGAGGGGCGCGGCTCGTGGATCGCCGCCGGCGTCACGCTCGCGCTGCTATCCGTATCTTACGGCTCGCCGCTCCTGGTCGTCGTCGGCCTGAAGCCGATCACCGAGGATCTCGGCACCGCGCGCCAGGTCGTCGCGCTCGCCGGGGCCTTGACGTGGCTCGGCACCGGCGCCGGCGGCATCCTGATGGGCTGGGTCGCTGAGCGCACCAGCATCCGCTTCACGGTCATCTTCGGTACCGTGATGATCGCCCTTGGTTTGACCATTTCGGCCAGCGGCAACATC
>VAZF01000398.1 GCA_005888425.1 Alphaproteobacteria bacterium | reverse complement strand
ACTACCGAAGGCGGGACTAGCCCAAAAGCGGTGACGCGGCAACGCTTTCGCTTGCGGGACGTGCTCCGGGCACGGTGCGGCGGGCGCGCACGCTCTCGGATTTGAGCTGGCCGCAGGCGGCCGAGATGTCGCGGCCGCGCGGCGTTCTGACCGGCGCCGAATAGCCGGCCTCGAACACAATGTCGGAAAACGCCTTGATCGCCCTGTCCGACGAGCATTCATAAGGTGCGCCGGGCCATGGGTTGAACGGGATCAGATTGACCTTGGCCGGAATGCCCTTCAACAGCCGCACCAATTCACGTGCTTCGGCCGGGCTGTCGTTGACCCCCTTCAGCATGACGTACTCGAAGGTGATGCGGCGCGCATTGCTCGATCCGGGATAGCTGCGGCAGGCCTCGAGCAAGTCGGCGATTGGGTATTTCTTGTTGAGCGGGACAAGCGTGTTGCGCAATTCGTCGGTCACGGCGTGCAGCGAGATCGCGAGATTGACCGCGAGCTCCCGGCCGCAGCGCTCGATCATCGGCACCACGCCCGAGGTCGACAGCGTAATTTTGCGGCGAGAGACCGCGAGCCCTTCGGGATCCATCGCGATCTTCATCGCGGCGGCGACATTGTCGAAATTGTAGAGCGGCTCGCCCATTCCCATCAGCACGATGTTGGTGAGCTGCCGGTCATCTCTGGGCGAGGGCCATTCGCCGAGCGAGTCGCGCGCGATCATGATCTGTCCGACGATCTCCGAGGCGGTCAGATTCCGCACGAGGCGCTGCGTCCCGGTATGGCAAAAGGTGCAGGTCAGAGTGCAGCCGACCTGGGATGAGACGCACAACGTGCCGCGGTCAGCTTCCGGGATGTGGACGGTCTCGATCTCCTGCGCGTCATCAAAGCGCAACAGCCATTTCCGCGTGCCGTCGAGGGAAGCAAGGGCGCGGCTGATCTCGGGTCGGCGTAATTCATATCTCTCGGCAAGCCGCTCGCGGAAGCCCTTAGCCAGGCTGGTCATCAGCGCGAAATCGGTGACGCCACGGTGATAGATCCAATGCCAGAGCTGGCGCGCGCGGAACGGCTCGGCGCCAAATCCGGCCATTTCCGCGGCCAGCTCAGCCCGGCCCAGCCCGACAAGGTTCCGCCGTTCGCTCGATAAAGCTTGAGAAAGCATTGAGCACATATAAGAGCGCGGGCGTCCCGCCCGCAATGCGGGCCAGAGGCCCGCGGTCCGAAAGCAGCCTACCGCTTGACGCCGCACGCCTTGTCGATCAGGGCGAGGGCCTTTGCGAAGCCGGCGAGCGCATAGGTGTCGGTCGTGGCCGCGCCCTTCTGCGGCGCGGCGCGAACGACGACCTGCTTTGCCTTGCCGAGCGAGGCGACGATCATGCGATCGAGTTCGGCGGTGCGGGCCCAGGCGCTGTCGTCCTTGGTGAACAGGTCGAATTTGCTGCCGCCGATATCGATCTGCACCTCGCTCCCCGGCTTGATCGGGTAGCCTTCGACAAAGCTGACGACATTGGCGATCTTCTCGCCCGGGCGATGCGTGACCATCGCCATGGCTTTGCGCGAACTCCCGGCCGGCTCGCTCTTCTGCGGCTGGGCCATGACGTAGCAGACGAGCCCCGTACCGTCCTGCGCCTGATACGCGGTCCAGGAGCCGCTTTGGCCAAGCGGTTGCGCCGCGCCCCCTTTTGGCGCGGGCGCCTCGGCCGCAGCAGAGGCGGGAGCGGGTGCCGGCTTTTTCTTTTTCGACGCCGCCTCTGCGGGCACCAGCGCGACCAGAAGCGCCACGATCGCCAGAATGAACAGCCGGAGCGGGACCATCGGCGCACCATAATTCGCGGATGGCGCGAATACCACGCGGCGAGGTGATGCGGTGTGACATTGACGAGAGGGGGCAGCAACGCTCTCCCCAGCGCACGCGAAACCGGGCACAATGCAACGGCATGGACGAGATAACGATCCGCAGCGGACGGCCAGGCGACGCGCGCGGCATCGCGCGGCTCGATGTCGAGACCTGGCGTGCGACCTACGCCGGCATCCTCGCGGCGCCGTTTCTCGTCGGGCTGTCGATGCAGCGGCGCGAGCTTGGCTGGGCGACCGTCATTGAGCGCGAACCGCACGATGTGCGCGTCGCGGTCAATCAGGACGGACATATCCTCGGTTTCGGCAGCTGCGGCCGCTGCCGTGGCGAGCCGGAATTTGCCGGCGAGGTCTTTACCCTCTATGTCGCCCCCGACTGGCAGAATCAGGGGATCGGTCGGCGGCTCCTGCTCGCATTGTTCGAGCGGCTCGTCGATCAGGGCTGCGGCTCGGCGATCATCTGGGTGCTACGCGACAATCCCGGGCGCTTTTTTTACCAGCGCCTCGGCGGGCGCGAGGTGCAGCGCAAGATGTTTGCGGTCGGCGGCAAGAAGGTCGAAGCCTCGGGCTATGCTTGGCGCGACCTGCCGAGTTTTCTCGCGACCAAGGCCAGCGCCGAGCGTCCGCCCGAATCGTAATGAAGGCTAGGGCGCCTTTGCCGGCAAGGCCGCCGGCTTGCCGGAAGACGTGCCGCCCTCCTGCCATCGTCCGCTCTTCTTGAGCGCCTCGGCAACTTCGGGCGGCATGTATTTCTCATCATGCTTGGCGAGCACGTTTGAGGCGACAAAGACGCCGTCGCGGCCCATTTTCCCCTCGGCGACGACCCCCTGCCCCTCGCGGAACAAATCCGGCAGGATGCCGTCATAG
>VAZF01000397.1 GCA_005888425.1 Alphaproteobacteria bacterium | reverse complement strand
CGCTGAGGCGCAATCGGCGCAAAGATCAGCGGATGGCGGAAAGATCAGAACAAGTGTCCACTAGCGGGTTAGTGGACACCAAGCAGCAGCCGGGCGCGACCAAGCGTCGGCAGTATTCTGAAGCATTGAAGCGCCAGATGGTGTCGGAAACGCAGGTGCCGGGGGCGTCGGTGTCGATCGTGGCGCGACGTCATGATGTGAACAGCAACCAACTGTTCCGATGGCGGCGGCAGCTGTTGCCGAAAGCAGCGGTCGCCAGCGGCGCAATGGTTCCGGTCGCGGTCGTGCCTGATGAGGGTCGGTCGCGGCGGACGGATCGCGAGGGGGTTATCGAGATTGCGTTTGGCTGTGGTGCACGGGTGCGCCTTCGTGGCGAGGTCAGCTCCGAGACGCTGCGGCAGGTGATTGAACTGCTGCGATGAATGGTCTGCCGGCGGGCACCCGGGTATGGCTGGCGGCCGGTGCCACCGATATGCGCAAGGGGTTCGACAGTCTGGCGGCGCAGGCGCAGACAGTGCTCGGGCAGGATCCGTTCTCCGGCCATGTGTTCTGCTTTCGCGGCCGCCGCGGTGATCTGGTCAAGCTGTTGTGGTGGGATGGCGACGGGCTGTGCCTGTTTGCCAAGCGGCTGGAGCGCGGACGATTCGTCTGGCCGCGGGCTGAGGAGGGTGTGGTGGTGCTGAGCCGGGCGCAGCTGTCGATGCTGTTGGAGGGGATCGACTGGCGAATGCCGCAGCGAACCTGGCGGCCAGAGCTGGCCGGCTGAGCTTTGCAGCGCAGGCTGCGGCAGCCTCACTCAACCATTGACCAAAACGGCTGCAGGTCTGATCCACTGCCGGCGTGTCGATCACAGCCGACAATCTGCCCGACGACCTCGCCGCGCTGAAGCGGATCATCGCCACGATGGCGCAGGATGCGCTGACCGCGCAGGCCGAGATTGCCCGGCTGAAATTCCAATTGGCGCGTTATCGGCGCGCCGAGTTTGGCCGTTCTTCGGAGCAGCTAGCGCGCGAGGCGGAGCAGCTCGAGTTGGCGCTCGAGGCGCTGGAAAGCGACCAAGCGGAGCGGCTGGCGACGGCATCGCCGGCGGTCGCCGCAGCTGTCGAGACCGCGGTCGAAGCGCACAAGCCGGCGCGCCGCCCATTGCCGGAACACCTGCCCAGAGAGGACCGGCGGCATCCCGCACCATGCACCTGTCCTGGTTGCGGCGGCGCGCTGCGCAAGATCGCCGACGAGGTCAGCGAGACCCTCGATTACGTGCCGGGCCGGTTCAAAGTCGTCCGGCACATTCGCGAGAAACTATCGTGCCGGGTTTGCGACGCCGTGGTGGCGGCGCCGGCGCCCGATCACGCGATTGCCCGCGGCCGCGCCGGCGCGGGGCTCTTGGCTCATATCGCCGTGTCAAAGTACGACGATCATTTGCCGCTCTATCGTCAGGCCGAGATCTTCGCTCGCGACGGGGTGAGCCTGGAGACCTCGACCCTGTCGGGTTGGGTTGGCGCGACGGCGGCGGCGCTGCAGCCTCTGGTGGATGCCCTCGCCGTCGACGTCCTGGCCAGCGACACTTTGCATGTCGACGACACGCCGGTGCCGGTTCTGGCGCCAGGTACCGGCAAGACCAAGACCGGCCGGTTGTGGACCTATGTCCGCGATCAGCGGCCATTTGCCGGTTCGCGCCTGCCGGCGGCGCTGTTCTTCTACTCGGCCGATCGCAAAGGCGAGCATCCGCAGGCCCATCTGAAGGACTTTCGCGGCGTCATTCACGCCGACGGCTATGCCGGGTTCAACGAACTATTCATCGGCGGCCGCATTGTCGAGGCCGGCTGCTGGGCGCATGTGCGGCGCAAATTCTTTGACGTCCACGCCGCCACCGGCTCCCCCATCGCCAAAGAAGCGCTCGATCGCATTGGCCAGCTCTACGCGGTCGAGAAAATCATCAACGGATTGCCACCCGAGCGGCGACGACAGCGGCGCCAGCTCCAGTCAAAGCCGATTGCCGAGGCATTGGCCGCTTGGGCCGACAGCACCGTGCGCCAGCTCTCGCGCAAATCCGAGCTCGCCCAGGCCTTCCGCTATATGCGGGCGCGCTGGACCGCGCTGGTGCGCTGTTTCGACGACGGCCGGCTGGCGCTCGACAACAATCCCGCCGAGCGCGCCCTGCGCTGTGTCGCGATTGGTCGCAAAAATTATCTGTTTGCCGGCTCCGATGCCGGCGGCCGCCGCGCCGCCGCGATCTATTCGCTGATCGAAAGCGCCAAGCTCAACGGTCTCAACCCACAGCATTATCTCGCCGACGTGCTCGCCCGCATCGCCGACCACCCAGCCCGGCGGATCGCCGAACTCCTGCCCTGGAACTGGCAACCGCTCGATGCCACCCGCGCTGCCGCCTAAGCCGGCCTACTCGCCGAGCGCTTACGTAGGATCAGCTACGATTAGTGTCGGGTCTCCCAGGCCCAGTTCTCTTGACGATCAATGCCCGCCTAACCTTCCCCGGGCGCTCTCTCTAGGACAGATCGGGAATGATTGGCGCACCGATAAGCGAGGACGCTCTGACCCTGTACGGCAGC
>VAZF01000396.1 GCA_005888425.1 Alphaproteobacteria bacterium | reverse complement strand
GCGAGCACGCTCGGTACCGGCGGCAGCACGGCGGGCGGCGGCTCGACGAGTACGACGCTCGGCACCGGCGGCAGCGCGGCGGGCGCCGGAACCGGCAGCGGTTCGGCCAGCACCCTTGGCACCGGCGGCAGCAGCGCCGGTGGCGGCACGAGCAGCACCTCTCTCGGCACCGGCGGCAGTGCAGCGGGTACCGGCAAGAGCGGGACCAACACATCGAGCACGCTGGGCACCGGCGGCTCGACGGCAGGCCGCGGATCCGGCTCCTCGTCGACTCTCGGCACCGCCGGGAGCTCGGCGGGCAGCTCGAACGGTATCGAGGAGCGGAACGAGCACCGCTTCAAGCATGGCCGTCACATGGGCCAAAAGATGGGCAACCGGCACGCCCCTGGCCTGCACTAAGCCCTGAGTAAGGGGCCGGGCGCTCGGCAGGGCTCCCGGCCTTTTCTTTTTTGGCCTGCTCTTTCTAGATCGTCAGAGCGGCCGCTTCAGGGGGACTTCGATCGGGACGCAGTTGCGCCGTCCCGCCATCAGGCAGTCCTCGATTCGCATCGTTCGGCTGATCTCTCGCACCAGCACGACGCCCCCGATGGCCAGCACGAGAATGATAACAAAGCCCATCAGGGCCGCGGTGCGGCGGTTAGCGTCTTCCTGATGCTCATGGCTGCGGCGCAACATCGCGTCAGCCCCGCGGCGATACCAATATAACCCTAAGAGTAGCGGGCTTACCCGCCCGCGTCACGATTCAAGTGGCGCGATCCGGCGCATCAATCGCGTGCAACGGACCCTGCAACCGGCGTCCAGGCGGGCGGGTCGCTCGCCGGGAAGCTTTCCTCGGAGGCTTCGAGGACGCGATCCATCGGGCGTCGCCGCCGCCTCTCGCGAACAGGCGTCCTCTCTGGTTTTCCACCGATCCCGAGCGTTTCGTACACCTCGCAATGGCCGGTGATGGCGCGCTTCAGCAGCATCGCTCCGCCCACCCCGGCGGCGATCCGTCCCCATGTCGGCCGCGACAAGGCGCGCCCAATCAAAACCGCGCCAGCGACCAGGGACCCAAGGCGCTCGCCCTGCCCGACATTTGCCGCCGCCTCACTTCGGATTGCATCGGTCATCGCCCTCTCCGCGCTCGCTCCGACAGAAAAGCAACATTGCCGGGCTATCGCGGTTCCCGCTCGTGCCGGTGACCGCAAGCACGCCCGCACCCAAAGACTGCCGAACACTCGCCATAGTTTCCGGCATAATGCCGGGTCGCGGCGGGGGGCTGCCGCGCAAGAGGGGAAACGCAATGCGACCGGCGGGCCGCTGCGGCGGCAGCCATCGGGGCGGTCGATGAGCGATCGGCCGCTGCGAGTTGATCCGGCCGAGCGGCTCGGCGCCGCGCTGGCGCGAGGCCGGCGCGGCGCCCCGCGGCAGGGCCGCCGCCCGAGCATGTCGGGCCGCAGGCGGCGTTTGTCTCGCAGCCTGTTGCGGCTTGTCGTTCTCCTCGTCCTGTGGGCGGCCATCCTTGGCTGCGGCACGCTCGGCTATTTCGCGCTGACCTTGCCCGATACCAGTCAGCTCGGGGCGGCGCAACGCCGCCCGGCCATCACGATCCTCGCCGAGGATGGCAGCACGTTGGCCAATCTCGGCGATCTGTTCGGCCAACCGCTGACCCTGAAGGAGATGTCGCCCTATTTGCCGCAGGCGGTCATCGCGACCGAGGACCGCCGCTTCTACAGCCATTTCGGGGTCGACCCGATCGGCCTGGTGCGCGCCGCCGTGACCAATTTCCGTGCTCGGCACATCGTTCAGGGCGGCAGCACAATCACCCAACAGCTCGCCAAAGTGCTCTTCCTCACTCCGGAGCGCAGCCTCCCCCGCAAGATCCGGGAGACGCTACTGGCGCTCTGGCTCGAGCATCGTTTCACAAAGAACCAGATCCTCGAAATCTACCTGAACCGGGTCTATCTCGGCGCCGGCACCTACGGGGTCGACGCCGCTGCGCATCGCTATTTCGGGAAATCGGCGGCGCAGCTCAGCCTATTCGAGAGCGCCGTGATTGCCGGCTTGCTGAAAGCTCCGAGCCGCTTCAGCCCTGCCAATGACCGCGACCGGGCGTTAGGGCGGACCGCGCAGGTTCTCGACAACATGGTCGACGCCGGATTTATCGCCAGCGCGGATGCGGTCGCCGCGGCGAAGCAGGGCAGCCAGCTTGCCGTACTCGGGCGGCCGGGATCGCGCTATTTCGCCGATTGGGTGGCCGACCAGGTCCGCGAGTTCGCCGGCGCCGGTGATCGCGATCTGACAATCCGCACGACCCTGGATCCGCGGCTGCAGGCAGCGGCCGAGGCGGCGATCGCGGATGTGCTTTCCCGTTATGGCCAGAAATATGCCGTGAGCCAGGGCGCCCTTGTCGCGCTGTCCTCCGACGGCGCGGTGCGCGCCATGGTCGGCGGCCGCGATTATGGCCAGAGCCAGTTCAACCGCGCGACGCAAGCGCAGCGCCAGCCGGGCTCGGCCTTCAAGCCGTTCGTGTATCTGGCCGGGCTCGAAGCCGGGTTGCGCCCGGCCGACCACTTTGTCGACGCTCCGATCCGGGTCGGCGACTGGCAGCCGCACAATTACACCAACCGCTATCTCGGCGACATGACGCTGGCGGAAGCCTTGGCGCAATCGATCAACACGATTGCGGTGCAGGTCGCCGAGCGCGCTGGCATTCGTGTCGGCCTATGCGCCCTTCGCCAACGGCGGCAGGGGGGTCTTGCCCTACGGCATCGGCGAAATCCACGACACCGAGGGACGCCAAGTCTATCGCCGTGCCGGGTCGGGCCCGGGCCAGGTCGTCGCACCGGAATTGGCCGCGGCGATGAGCGACATGCTGGCCGGGGTCATCGGACACGGCACCGGCAAGTCCGCGGCCTTGCCGCGCCCGGCCGCCGGCAAGACGGGCACAACCCAGGAATACCGCGACGCCTGGTTTATCGGCTACACCGCCGACCTGGTCGCCGGGGTATGGCTCGGCAATGACGACAACAGCCCGATGAACCGCGTCACAGGCGGGTCGCTCCCGGCCTTTACCTGGCGCAATTTCATGATGGCCGCGACAAACGGCGTTCCCGCCAAGCCGTTGCCGAGCGCGCCGGCAGCTACAGAATCCCCGCTCGACCGGCTCCTGGGCTGGCTTTCGCCGAGCGCCCCCTCCTCGACTCCGCTGGTCCCCGAGACCTGGCGCTATCCCTCACCGCAACGCGACGGTGGCGAGTAGTCCCTCACCCGCCCGCAATGGATGGCGCGGACGGGTGGGGATAAGCCGGACTTAACGGAGCGGGGAGAACTCGGCCGGGACGACGAACATGTTCTCCTGCTTGACGAACTGGCCGCGTGTTGCAGGCGGCCAGGCGCCGGCCGCGCGCGCCTCGTCGCGGATCCGGAACCGCTCGGCCGCGTCCTTATAGGCCCAGACATGGATCCATTGATTGAGCCCGCCGAGCTCGGTGTGGCCGCAGAAGGCGAGCGGCGACAGTTTGGTGCGCCCCTCGATCCGCTCGGCCCATTTCTCGGTCACGGTCGGGGCGGCGCCAGGCAGCATCGTGTAGGTGCGGATCTCATAGAGATTGCCCAACCGGCGCGCTTCGAGCTTCGGCGAGAACGGCGCCGGGATGATAATTTTGCTCTCCATCTCCTCCAGGAATTCCTGAATCTTCGGCGGCCAGCCCGGCAGCTTCATCGCTTCGCCGCGCAAGCGCGAGCGCTCGCCGAGGTTCTCATAGGGCCAGCAATGGATGATCCGGTTCAGCGGGCCGACTTCGGTATGAAAAAA
>VAZF01000395.1 GCA_005888425.1 Alphaproteobacteria bacterium | reverse complement strand
GTCATTGCCCCAGATGCCGTAGATGCTGGGACGGGTCTCTTCGAGGACCCGGCGCAGTTTCGGGATGACCGTCTTTGGCGTGCCGAAAAAGACCCGCCCATCGGCGACCTGCTGCTCGAAGGTCGGCCGGCCGCGCGGGTTCTCCGCCCTGCCGACCGCGAACTCGACAAAGTTGCGGCGCAGCGTCGGCGAAAAATAGCCCGACGGGTTCGCCCATACCGGATGCGCGAGGCCGGTGAACTCGCCCTGCATCCACAGGAACTGGCGCGCGTTCTTCTCCGCCTTTTCCTCGCTGTCGGAGACGTGCACTTGCTGTAGATAACCGCGGTTCTCCGGGCCGGCCTCGTAGCCGGTCTCGAGCGCGACCTTGTCGTACAATTCCCAGATCTTTTTGGTCGCCTCGATCGAGGTGTTGAGCGCGATATAGGGGTAGCGCTGCTTCGCCGCCCAGATGATCGTCTCCTGGCTCAACACGCCGGGAATCCAGACCCGAGGATAGGGCTTTTGCAATGGCACCGCCCACGGGTTGACGACGCGGTGCTGGTAGTGCGTGCCCTCCCAGCGGAACGGCCCTTCGCGCGACCACGCCGCGACAACCAGATCGTGCGCCTCCTCGAAGCGTTCGCGGTTGTAGGCGGGGTTGACGCCGTTCGCGAGCTGCTCCTGACCGCCGCCGCGGACAAAGCCGGAGACGAGCCGGCCCTTCGAGATCATGTCGATCATCGCCAGCTCTTCGGCGAGCCGCACCGGGTTTTCGGCGAGCGGCAGCGGGTTGCCGAGGAGGACGATCTTTGCCTTCTTTGTCACCGCGGCGAGGATCGAGGCGAAGATGTTGCATTTCGCCTGCATGCAGAACGGCGCGTTGTGATGCTCGTTGAGCATGAAGCCTTCGACGCCCTGCTCTTCGGCGTAGATGTAATGCTCGAGATACTCGTTATAGAGCCGGCTGCCGGCCACCGGGTCGAAGTACTTGTTCGAGAACATCAACGCGGTGTGGCCGGCCTCCAGGCCAATATCGGCCGGATAGGCCGACATCGGCTGCTCGGTGAAATACATCACATGCATGGCGTTCTTCCTCCGATCCGGATCGTCGCCTAGTTCTGCTCGATAAACGGAATGACCAGACGGGCGAGCGCTTCGGGCTGCTCCATATCGACGCAATGCCCGGCGTTGCGCACCATTTCGAGCCGTGCCTCACGCAACGCCCGCGCATAAGCCTGCCCGGCGCTGTACGGCACGATCTTGTCGTCGTCGCCCCAGACGATGAGCGCCGGCGCGCGCACGCCACCCAGCAGATGCGGCAAGGTCTGGCTGTACATGTAGGGCTTCCAGGCGATGCGGAAGCTCATCTCGCGGCAGAGATCCCAGGCGACGAGCTGGTCGGTCGAGACATCGCCAAAGATGCGGGCAAACGCCGCCTGGTCGTGAAAGCTGGCGCGGGCGTAGTCGATATAGCTGACGATCGCCTGGTCGAAGATGTTGCCTTCGGGCGGCTTGACCCCCATCGCGCCGACCAGCACGAGCCGGTGGAAGTCGCGCGGCGCCAATGCCGCCATCTCGGCCGCGACCCAGCCGCCAAAGCCGAGCCCGATGAGGCCGGCGCGCTCGACGCCGAGATCGGCCAGCAGCCACTGATAGAGCGCTGCGATATCGCGCGGGTGGCGCATCCAGTTCGGCCGCTCCGGCTCGCCGAAGCCGGGATGGTTCGGCACGATCACGTCGAACTTTTCGGCCAGCGCGTCATAGAACGGCAGGCGGTCGGGCGTGCCGATATCGTGGTGCAGCACGAGAACCGGCCGAGCCTCATGGTCCTTTGGCCCGCCGCGCCACAGGCGAAGCTTGACCTCGCCCAACTGCACCCTTTGCTCATTCCACGCGACGGCCATAATCCTCGCCCCGATTCGCTCGATTCGCCTCAGCCTAGCCCCGCGATTCTTTTGGTAGAATCGCCGATCCGGCATCGCTGGGTTGCCCGATCGTAAGGTAGCAAACTTATAAGCCAGCCTATCGATCTGCCAAGCCTCATTGACCGGCACTTTGGTTCATTCAGCCGGCCTCGGCCCGAAAAGGCTGGCCCCGGCGAAGCGCGCTCCCTAAGGTGGTGCCGCCCTGATTGCGCGCGCGGGGGAGCCGCCGGGACAAAAATGCCAAGTGCTTCTGCCTCTCTCTTCCACCTCGTCCTGATCAAGCCGACGCATTACGACGATGACGGCTACCCGATCCAATGGTTCAGGTCGGCCATCCCGTCCAACACGCTGGCCTCGCTGA
>VAZF01000394.1 GCA_005888425.1 Alphaproteobacteria bacterium | reverse complement strand
CGCGCAGATCCGCTTCTGCCGGATCCTGATGCCGCAGATGAAAGAGCGGAAATGGGGCCGCATCATCAGCGTCCTCAACATCGGCGCCAAGGCGCCCGGCGCCGACAGCGCGCCGACCTCGGTCAGCCGCGCCGCCCAGATGGCGCTGACCAAGGCGATGTCTCAGGAGGGCGCCCCGCACAACGTGTTGTGCAATTCGCTGCATGTCGGCGTCATCGTCAGCGATCAGATCAAGCGGCGCTACGACCGCGAGCGGCCGAATGTCAGCTTCGAGGAGTATGTCGCGCAGGCCGGGCGCGCCGTGCCGATGGGACGCATGGGCCGGGCCGAGGAGTTCGCCGCTGTCGCAACGTTTCTGGCCTCTGATGCCGCGTCCTACGTGACGGGCTGCGCGATCAATGTCGATGGCGGCCGCTCGCCGGTCGTGTAAGGTCGGTTAAAGCGGGGGCGGGGCACATACGGGGCCCGCCTCCGCTTCGCCCTCCCTCCTCCTGGGAAGGGCTTAAAGCAGCGTTAACCAGTGCTCTAAAGCACTGATAATAAATAACTTTAAACCCGGTGGGGGTGGCCAGGCGAATGTTCAGCGAAGAACGAACCTTATTCATTTCCCGCAAAGCCGGTGTGAGCGATCTGTCATCGCTGATCGGCTGTGTAAAAGAGTGCGGTTTCGACGAGACGTCGTATCTGACCGCAAACGCCGACCTGCAGACAGCGGGATTGGATCCGGCGTCGGCCCTTTTTCATTTCCTGGCCTACGGTGTCGACGAGCACCGCGACGTGCCCGGCGGCACCCTGGCCGATGGGCTGGCGGGGCTGACGGCGCTTCCGATGGCCGATCAGGTATATGCCATCCGGCTGTTCCGCAACCTGTTCTTCGGCCAATTGGAAAATCCGTGCACTGCAGAACGGCTGTGGCACGCCGTCGACGGCGGCTTGATCGAGAGCATCCGCGCGATGGGCGGAGTCCCCTATTTCATTATCGGCGACAGCCATACCACTTCCTACCGGCGGCAATCGTCGAACGGGACGGAATGGCTGGCCCCTTTGCCTCTCCTGTGTCACGGCGGGTCCGCGATCCGGCTCGCCGGCGACGATGCTCGATCGATGCACGGCCGTGAAATATTGCGATGGGCCCGGACGACCGAGAGTTTGCCATTCAAGTTCGATGTGCCGGTCTTTCTCAAGTTCGGCGGGATCGATGCAGAATTCTTGTGGGTTCGGCGGCGAATCCGGAAAGGCGCGTACCGGTTTTCGCTCGATGAATTCGATGCGTTCGCTCGAGAGTCGATCAGCCGATATGGGCTGTTCCTCGATGCACTCGGCAATATTGTCGATCCCAAATTGTTGAGAGTGTGTTCGGTGTTTCCGTCGGCATTGGTGGAGGCCCGTTGGGCCGAGCGGTTCCTCGCCGCGCATCGCGGCACTCCGGA
>VAZF01000393.1 GCA_005888425.1 Alphaproteobacteria bacterium | reverse complement strand
GTGGCTTAACATTACCGCCGACACATTCCTGATGCGTCTTATCTCGATAAGTGATTGCGCCTTACTTCTCACGAACGAGGTATTCAGGACAGGTCTGAAACCTCGCAATTGCACAATTGAGGCTCTAAGGAAGAAAGGCGTTCCACCCGCAGTCGTTGAGGCCCTGACGAGCTTACGCGACAGCCATATCGACCTTCGTAACGAACGTAACGCCAGAATCCATCACGGGATCGAGAGACGCTTTTCCGATGACGATGCAACCTTCAGGACCGCTGCGCTTTTTGAACACAGGTTATCCGGCATTTCTGGTACAGACCGATACGGCCGCTCGATCGACCTGAAGAGGTATTTTCGTGCAGGACTGCAGGAGTTGAGGACCGAATTCACGCCAGCAGTTAAAATCGTGAGAAAAAATCTTATCCGAGAGCTTTGAGCCAACTTTCTCCGCAATGTTCCGCACGAGGACGAAGCCTCTTCCCTGGGATTGAAGCCACGCTGGTCGACCGCTGGCTCCTGTTCGCGTGGAAACCGCCTGCGGCAGCGCCCGGTTCCCGCTCGCCGATTATGCCGGGTCGGCAGGATAATTGCTGTCGAGGTGCTCACCCGGTGTCGGGCCTAGCGCGCGTTGGCGGCGTCGCGGTCGAATTGCCAACGCGGTGAAAACTTCCAGCGCGACTCCTTGATACGCGCGAGAGCGGCTTCGCGCGCTCGCGAGCGCCTCGACAAGGTCGGCGGGCAGGCGAATGGCCAGGGCTATCACCCAGCTCTCGGCGCAGTCTCACTCTGGCTGCAAATCCGCTGCAAATGCAGCCAGACGGCCCCCGCGCCCGGTCAGTTGCGCGACGGAAATACCCCGAACAATGCGATGCACTGCGTCAAGGGAAAGCCGGTCGCGCTGACGATCGGTTTCGCGGTGGGCAGCGCGAAATTGGTCGTGCCGTTGCCGCCGTAATTGGTGCCGATCAGCGAAAACAATGCGGTGTTCTGGGCGATGGCGATCAGCTGGCCGTTGAGCGGCGCCCATCCGTTGGGGCAAAAATTGAAGCCAAATGTCGCGATTTGAGCGATGAAGGGCTCAATCTGGGCTCGCGCAGTCTGCGGATTGAGGCACATCGCGCAGCCCAGCGCGGCCGCGGCCAGCCCCAGCGAAAACGTTCTCATGACCGAATCCCCCTCAATTTATCTCGTACTTGATCGTGACCGGCAGCGTGCAATTCGAGCTGTTCGTCCCACTCGTGAAATTGATCGAAAAGTTTACCACGGTCAGATTCGCCGATTCCCCTGCGACCTCGGAGTAGTTGGTGAACGCCGGGATCGTTACGGCGACGGGGTAGTCCGTGTATCTGAATTTGATAGTCCCGCCGGTCGGGCTCGTAAAAGTCAGGTGGCTCAGCCCATTGAGCAGGTAATACGTCGTCCCGTCGAAATAGAACACTTCGGGGAGCGAGATCGCCGCCTGCGAGCCATTGGCGCTCGCCTCGAAGATCGATAGACCGCGACCGACAAAGCACCACGCGCCGCCCGGATTGGCCTGGGCGAGCGCTGAGTGCACTTGGCCGCCGACCACCTGCTTCCCCGGGAGCTGCGCCTGAGCCACCCCCCAGGGGAGGAGGGTCATCGCAATTGTAAGCAACAAACGGCGCATCCTTGCCCCCTTGCTAAGCGCTTCCACCTTTAGCGGATTTGCTTCTCGGCTTGCCAGGTATTTTGATCCTGGACATCAGGCCGTGCAGCGCGAGCGCCACCTCGGCGGGTCGCCTCCTAGGGCTGCGCGGCCGGGGCGGGGTGCGGCAGGACGGGCAGGGTATCGGTCAGCAGGAGCCACAGGATCGCGAAGCCGAGCGAGAGGAGCGCGATCGGCACGCCGGCCCGGGCGTGGTCGCGGTAGGTGAGCGGCGTCCCGATGCGTTCGGCCTGTTCGGCGATCAACAGGTTGGTCAGGCTGCCGCTCAAGAGGAGATTGCCGGCCAGGGTCGAGAGCAGCGCCAGCGCATAGAGGACGCCGGCCGGCGGCGTCGGCCAGATCTGCAACACGAGCATCGCCGCCGGCACGCTGCCGATCGCGTTGCTCGTGACGATCGCGAACGGCACCAGGAGCAAGAGGTTGTTCGGCAACAGCCCGCGATCGTCGAGAAAACCAAAGACCTTGGCCGCGAGTCCGGCATCGTTCAGCGCACCGGTGATCGCGAACAGGCACGAGACGAGCAGCAACAAGGGCCAGTCGATCGCCGCGATCATCGTCCGGCTGGTGATCTTGCGGTTGGCGAGGAGCAGCGCGGCGATGATCAAGGCGCCGATCTCGCGCGACAACGGCGTCGAGAACAGCACCAACAGCGCGATCAGTGCGACGACGCCCTTGATCATCTGGTTGCGGTCGATCGCATGCGCGGTCACCGGCGGCGGCTCGCGCTCCTCCGGCGGGATCGCGTCGCGGATGCGGCGCCGCCATTGCAGCCACACGACCGTAAAGACGACGCCGAGCGCGAACAGCGCCGGCACGCCGTTGATCGCGAGAAACGTCCAGAAGCCGAGATGCCCCATCGCGCCGAGCACGATGTTTTGCGGGTTGCCGATCAAGGTCGCGGCCGAGCCGGCATTGGTTGCCGCCGCGAGCGCGATCGCGAAGGGGCGGGGATCGAAGCCGCGGCTGCGCGCACCGGCGATCAGGAGCGGCGCGATCGTCACGATCAGGATGTCGTTGGCGAGGACCGCCGAGAGCGCGCCGCCGATCGCCACGGTGATCGCGAGGAGCCCCGCCGTGCCGCCGCCCCAGCCCGTGATCGTGCGGGCGCACAGATCGATAAACCCCGATTCGGCGAATTGCGCCGAGATGATCATCATCGCGAAGAGGAGCGCGAGGGTCGGCATATCGACGGCGCTGCCGAAATCGTCGAGCGTCATCTGGCCGCTCGCGAGAAGCGCGATGACCGCGAGCAGCGCGATCCCGGTGCGGTCGACGCGCAGCCAGGCGATCCGCCCGGCGATCATGCCGAGATAGGTCAGGATCAGGATCAGGAGGACGATCGCGGCGTGCATCGCGGGCGCTGGCGTGGCGGGGCTCGGCAATATACCCCAGCGCGGGCCGCTGCGTGGTGCGCGCCGATGCCGCGATTGCTATATCATGGCTGAGATGGACGACCTTCTGACCGAACCGCCGCGGCCGGCGTCACCGGCCGGCGAGGCGCGCTTCTTCGCCGCGCTCAACGAAGCACAGCGCCGGGCCGTCGAGGCGCTCGACGGGCCGGTCTTGGTGCTGGCTGGCGCCGGGACCGGCAAGACGCGGGTCCTGACGACTCGCCTCGCCCATATCCTGGCCACCCGCCGCGCCTTTCCTGGCGAGGTCCTGGCGGTCACCTTCACGAACAAGGCGGCGCGCGAGATGCGCGAGCGCCTCGATGCGATGATTGGCGGGACCGCGAACGGCGTCTGGCTCGGCACATTTCACGCCATCGCCGCCCGCATCCTGCGCCGCCATGCCGAGG
>VAZF01000392.1 GCA_005888425.1 Alphaproteobacteria bacterium | reverse complement strand
AGGCCGAGCCGCAGCGGGTCGTGCATCACACGCCGCGCGCCGAACCCAAGAAGAGCGACCCGGCGGCCTTCGAAAAGATGCTGAAGAACCTGCAAGCGCAGAAGCCAGAGATGGTCCAGGCAAGGAAACCAGAGACACCGGACAGCAAGAAGCCGTCGCCCGCTGCCTTCGATTCATTGCTGAAGAATTTGACGCGCGAGCAGGTCGCCGAAGCCGATGACGCTCCGCCGAAGCCGCACCGGATGACCGCCGCCGCACCGCCCTCTTCGCAGCCCAAGGCGCCGCTCGGCGCCCAGCTCACGGCGAACGAGATGGACCTCTTGCGCGAGCAGCTCTACCACTGCTGGAACGTGCCGATCGGCGCGCGCGACGCCAAGGATCTTGTCATCGAGATCCGCGTCTCGGTCGGGCCGGACGGCGTCGCGCATCAGGCGAAGATTGTGGACGACGGGCGGCCTGATCCGATCTTCCGTGCCGCCGCCGAAAGCGCGCGCCGCGCCTTCTTCGCCCCGGAATGCACCCCCCTTCGCGTCCCGGCCGGGAAATACGAGCTCTGGAAGGATCTCGTCGTCAGTTTCAGCCCGAAGGATCTTTTATGACGCGAAGCTCTCGTATGTTCGGCGCCGCTCGCATGGCGATGGTCACCCTCGCCCTGCTGCTCGCGGCCTCGCCGGCGTTTGCCCAGCTCCGCCTCGACGTTACGCGCGGCAAGGTCGAGCCGATGCCGATCGCGATCCCGCCTTTTGCCGGCGGCGGCGCCGACGAGTCGAAAGCGGGGCGCGATATCGCGCAGGTCGTGTCGGCCGATCTCGAGCGCTCCGGTCTGTTCCGTCCGCTCGATCCGCAGAGCTTTATCCAGAACGTCTCTGCGGGCGAAGGACCGCGCTTCGCCGACTGGCGCCAGATCAATGCCCAGGCTTTGGTCACGGGCTCGATGCAGGGACAGGGCGACGGCCGCTACCGCGTCGAGTTCCGGTTGTGGGACGTTGGCGCCGAGCAGCAGCTTGCCGGCTTTGCCTACACGACCACGCGACAGAATTGGCGGCGCATCGCGCACATCATCGCCGACGAGATCTATAAGCGGATCACCGGCGAGGACGGCTATTTCGATACCCGCATCGTCTACATCGCCGAATCCGGCCCGGCCGAGCGGCGCGAAAAGCGCCTCGCGCTGATGGATCAGGATGGCGCCAACCACCAATATCTGACCGACGGGCGCGCCCTCGTCCTGACGCCGCGCTTCTCGCCCTCAGCGCAGGAAATCACCTATCTCTCCTACGCCGGCGGCACGCCGCGCGTCTATCTGCGCAACATCGACAGCGGCCAGCAGGAAGCGCTCGGCGACTTCCCCGGCATGACCTTCGCACCGCGCTTCTCGCCCGAAGGCAACCGCATCGTCTTCAGCCGCACCCAAAACGGCGCCAGCAACATCTACGCGCTCGACCTGCGGACGCGGCAGCCCCTGCGATTGACGGACGGCAACGCGATCGACACGACGCCTTCTTACTCGCCCGATGGCAGCAGGATCGTCTTCAACTCCGACCGCGGCGGCTCGCAGCAGCTCTATGTCATGAATGCGAGCGGCGGCGAGGCCAAGCGCATCAGCTTCGGGGCGGGCAAATACGGCACACCGGTCTGGTCGCCCCGCGGCGATTTGATCGCTTTCACCAAGATCGACGGCGGCTCGTTCTATATCGGCGTCATGCGGCCGGACGGCTCCGGCGAGCGGCTCCTGACCGAGGATTTTCTCGTCGAGGGGCCGACCTGGGCGCCGAACGGGCGCGTCCTGATGTATTTCCGCGGTGGCCGTTCCGGCGGCGGACGGGCCGCCTCGTCGCGGCTCTTCACGATCGACCTGACGGGCGGCAACCAACGCGAGGTCAATACGCCGGGCGATGCTTCGGACCCGGCCTGGTCGCCCTTGCTCCGCTAGGGCCGCCGCAGATCCGCAGAATTCCATTTGAGCGAGACCATCCATCGAGAGGGGGGTTCATCGATGCTTGCACGTTTTGTCGCTGTCGCTGTCGCCGGCGCGCTCGCACTGCTCGGCGCCTGCAGTCACGCACCCGAACCGCCGCCCGGGCCGGGCGGGCCGATGGGCCCGGGCGGGATCGGCAGCTCGCGGTTCGGACCGGGTTCCCAGCAGGATCTCGCGGCCACCGCCGGCGATCGCGTGTTCTTCGATTACGACCAGACCGACATCAAGCCCGAAGGTCAGCAGACCTTGCAGAAGCAGGCCGAATGGCTGCGCCGTTATCCGAACATCGCCGTGACGATCGAGGGGCATTGCGACGAGCGCGGCACGCGCGAGTACAACCTCGCGCTCGGCGAGCGCCGCGCCCAGGCCGTGAAGAACGTGCTGGTCGCGCTCGGCATCCCGGCCGGCCGCATTCAGACGATCAGCTACGGCAAGGAGCGGCCTGAGATCCCGCACTCCGACGACTCGTCCTATGCCCAGAACCGGCGTGGCGTCACGACGGTCAATTGAGCCTGGGTTAGCGGGGCGCGTTAACCCAGTTTCGACTGGCGGTGGGGCATGGGCGCCCTCTTTTTGCCCAAAACCGATCCTACTAGCTGGCCGCGCGGCTGCGGGCTGCCGCGCGAATGCTAGACGATTGCTGCCCGCCGGCTTACCCGCTCGTTGACGAGGCTTCTGTTGATGTTCCGGCATTCGCTATTGCCGTGTGCGTGTTTCGGTGTGGCGCTCGGCATCGCCGCCGCCCTGCCGATACCGGCGCATAGCCAGGATCGCTCGACCTACGATCGCCTCGACCGGCTGGAGCGGGACCTCAACATGTTGCAGCGGCAGGTCTATCGCGGCGGACCGGCGCCCGTGCCGGGCGGCGGCGACCCCGGCATTGCGATGAATGCCGAACTCCGCATGGACCGCATCGAAACGCAGATGCGTGAGCTGACCGGCCGGGTCGAGGAGTTCATGAATCAGTTCGATCGCCTGCGTCAGCGTCTCGAGCAGGTCAATGGCGACCCGGAGACGCGGTTGGGTCAAATGCCGCCGGGATCGGGCGGTTACGCCGCCGGGGGGCCGCCTCCCCCGCTGCCACGGCCGCGCGGCTCCACAGGTCCCGGCCGCGAATTGCCGGATCCCGGCGCCCTCGCTGGCGGCCCGTTGATGCCGCCTGGGCCGCCCGATGCGGGACCGCTCGCCCCGCCGATGGCGCTGACCCCGCCGCGCGGCGGACCGAGCCAGGTCGCCGGCACGCTGACCCCGCCGGGCGTCCCTGGCGCCGGACCGGAGCTTGCCGCGGCGGCTCCGCCATCAACCGCCCGTCCCATGCCGAGCGGCTCGACCAGCGAGCAGTACAATCATGCCTTCGGCCTCCTGAAGCAGGCCGATTACCCCGCCGCGGAAACGGCCCTGAAGTCCTTTGTCGAGCAGCACCCGAACGACCCGATGGCCGGGAATGCGCAATACTGGCTCGGTGAGACCTATTACACGCGCGGGCGCTATGCCGAAGC
>VAZF01000219.1 GCA_005888425.1 Alphaproteobacteria bacterium | reverse complement strand
TGCGCAGGCCGGCGCCGATTTCCTGGCCGTTCCGTCGGTGTTTACGGTGCCAACCGGCAAAGCGCATTGGCATGTACTATTGCGGGCGCGGGCGATCGAAAATGGCTGCTTTGTCTTTGCCCCGGCGCAATGGGGCGAGTATGCGGGCGGCCGACTCAGCTACGGCCATTCGGCGATCGTCGATCCCTGGGGCGAAATCCTGGCCGATGGCGGCGAGGAGCCGGGGATCATTACGGCGCGCATCGAGCCCGAGCAGATCGCCAAAGCGCGCCGCATGGTGCCGTCCTTACAGCACGACCGTCCCTTCACCGCACCCGAACTGGTCCGTCTGCCCTTGCCGCGCAGTAGCCGGTCACATCGACTCGACGAAGGCGAGCGTTATTGAGCCTTGTCGATGACCCGGAAGGTGGCGAGCCCCAATTCGCGCGCCATGGCACGGGCGCGGCGTTTGGCTTCGTCCTTGGTCTTGACGACAAAGGTCTCGGGCTCGCTGACCGCCGCCTTGCTCTCGTCATCACGCTGGGAAAGAGTGGCGCGAAATTCCTCGCCGGCTTCCTGAATCATCAATCTCACAAACACAATGCGGGCTCCTTCAGCTCTTGTTGGGTGTGTCGTCAGTCGCGGCAATCTGCAGGCGGGCGGCTTCGAGCCAGGGCTCACGCACGATGCGGGTACGCTTCGCCCATGGGATCCCGCCCGGGTCGCTCGCCTCATAAAGCGATTGCGCCAGTTCCTCGACGGGTCGGCTCGTGTCGGATTGCGCCATCTGATGAACCTGTCAGGCTGGAGGGACGGGAAGCTTGCTGCTGCCAGTCCTGTTTGCTCTTGCGGGTACGGCGCTCAGCTCGCGAGCTGCGTGATGCAAAGAATAATAATTGGGAAGAGCATCGTTGTTGTTCAACCGAAATAATGACGCAGGGTTTGTTTTTTGGATTTTCTGATTAGTTCTTGCGCGGCTCGATCAAGGCGTCTATCCTTGCATTTTACGACAGGCGCATCGGCGCTTCGGTACCCAATACATCGGAAAAGTTAAATCGCGGCGCCGCGCCCGCGATCCCCTAATCACATCTGCGCTAAGGAGCTAATCGATGAGTTTTCGTCCGTTGCATGACCGCGTGCTGGTTCGGCGCGTGGAAGGCCCGGAAAAGACCCCCGGCGGGATCATCATCCCCGACACCGCCCAGGAAAAACCGATGGAGGGCGACATCGTCGCCGCCGGTCCCGGCGCGCGCGGCGACGACGGCAAAGTCCAGCCGCTCGACGTCAAAGTCGGAGACCGGGTGCTGTTTGGGAAATGGTCGGGCAACGAGATCAAGATCGATGGTGAAGAACTCATCATCATGAAAGAAACCGACATCATGGGCATCATTGCCAACTGAAAGGACAGACAAACATGGCTGCGAAAGACATCCGAGTAAGCAGTGACGCCCGCGAACGCATGCTGCGCGGCATCGAGATTCTCGCCGAGGCGGTGCGGGTGACGCTGGGTCCGAAGGGGCGCAACGTCGTGATCGACAAATCCTTTGGCCCGCCGCGCATCACCAAGGACGGCGTCACCGTCGCCAAGGAGATCGAGCTTTCCGACAAGTTCGAGAACATGGGCGCGCAGATGGTCAAGGAAGTCGCCAGCAAGACCAGCACGATCGCCGGCGACGGCACGACGACGGCGACGGTCCTTGCTCATGCCATCGTGCGGGAAGGCATCAAGGCGGTCGCCGCGGGAATGAACCCGATGGATTTGCGGCGCGGCATCGACCTCGCCGTCGAGGCGGTTGTCGCCGATGTGCAAAAGCGCTCGAAGAAGGTCGCGAGCAACGAAGAAATCGCGCAGGTGGGCACGATTTCTGCGAATGGCGATGTCGAGATCGGCCGCATGCTCGCCGAAGCCATGAAAAAGGTCGGCAATGAAGGCGTCATCACGGTCGAGGAGGCGAAGAGCCTCGAGACCGAGCTCGATGTGGTCGAGGGCATGCAGTTCGACCGCGGCTATCTCTCGCCCTATTTCGTCACCAACGCCGAGAAGATGATCGCCGAGCTCGACGATCCCTACATCCTGCTGCACGAAAAGAAGCTTTCCGGCCTGCAGCCGCTGTTGCCGGTGCTCGAAGCGGTGGTGCAGAGCGGCCGGCCGCTGCTGATCGTCGCCGAGGATATCGAAGGCGAGGCACTCGCGACGCTCGTCGTCAATAAGCTGCGCGGCGGGCTCAAAGTCGCTGCGGTCAAGGCACCGGGCTTTGGCGATCGCCGCAAGGCGATGCTCGAGGATATCGCCGCGCTGACCGGCGGCGAGGTGATCTCCGAGGAGCTCGGCATCAAGCTCGAGAACGTTACGCTCGAGATGCTTGGCCGCGCCAAGAAGGTGCGCATCGATAAGGAGAACACGACAATCATCGATGGCGCCGGCAAGAAGGCCGACATCACTGCCCGCGTGGGCCAGATCCGCGCGCAAATCGAAGAGACCACCTCCGATTACGACAAGGAGAAGCTGCAGGAGCGGCTGGCGAAGCTCGCCGGCGGCGTCGCGGTTATCCGCGTCGGCGGCGGCAGCGAGGTCGAGGTCAAGGAGCGCAAGGATCGCGTCGACGATGCGATGCACGCGACAAAGGCGGCGGTCGAAGAAGGCGTCGTCGCCGGCGGCGGCGTGGCGCTCCTTTATGCGATCAAGGCGCTCGACAAGCTGACCCCGGCCAACCCGGACCAGAAGGTCGGCATCGACATCGTGCGCAAGGCCTTGCGGTCCCCCGCGCGGCAGATTGCGGAGAATGCCGGGGCCGACGGGTCGATCATTGTCGGCAGGCTGACCGACAAGAATGACCCGAATTACGGCTATGACGCGCAGGCCGGCGAATACAAGGATATGGTTGCCGCCGGCATCATCGATCCAACCAAGGTCGTACGCGTCGCGCTGCAGGATGCCGCCTCGGTGGCCGGCCTCTTGATCACGACTGAGGCGATGGTCACCGACCGGCCCGAGCCGAAGGCCGGCGCCGGCATGTCGCACGACCACAGCCACGGCATGGGCGGGATGGACTTCTAGCCGGCCCGCAACAAGCTTCCAAAAACAAGCCCGCTCCGTCCCATGGGATGGAGCGGGCTTTTTATTCGGGCAGCCGGTATTCTGGCGTTTGGCCGCGCGGGCCGGCGGCAGCCGCGACGCGCTGGATCACGGCGGCGCGCGGCCGGCTGACTTCGCCCTGCTCGAACGCGATGACCGTCAGCCCGGCGAAGGCGTCGAGCAATTCGCCCGGGCGCAGCAGGAAATCAGGGTTGCTCGGCCGACCGAACCGCTCGTTCCCGACGGCAAAGGTCTCATAGATGACGATCCCGCCCGGCGCGAGCGCGGCTTTGAGCGCCGGGAACAACGGGCGGTGCAGGTAATTGGTCACGACGATCCCGTCATATTCGCCGCCCAGCGTCCTGGCCTGGCCATTCTCCAGATCGATCTCACGCACGGTGCAGCGCGCTCCCGCCAGCTCCTTCAGCGCGGCGATGTCGCGGTCGACTGCGGTCACCCACAAGCCCATATCAAGCAGCAAACGCGTGTGGCGTCCGCTCCCGGCGGCGAGGTCGAGCACATGCCCGCCGCTCCGGACCAGCGGTGCAAATCGCCGCACCCAAACGGATTCTTCACGTTGTTGGTTCGTTAGCACTCGCGACACAGGATTGCTAGGCGGTGGGTTCGCATATACATAGAACGGTCAGGAGGTCGGCGCGATGATCCTGTTTACGTTGCGATGCGCTTCCGGCCACGAATTCGAGGCGTGGTTCCGCGACGGCGAAGGTTTCGAGACGCAGCAGTCGGCGGGTGAGATCGCCTGCCCGCATTGCGGCGATTCGCAGATTGAGAAAGCTGTCATGGCGCCGAATATTGGCCGCTCGCGCGAAAAGGCGCCGCCGATCTCACCGGCGCAGATGCGCGCCGCGCTGACGGAATTTCGCCGACAGGTCGAAACCAATTGCGATTATGTCGGCGAGCGCTTTGCCGAGGAGGCGCGCCGCATTCATTACGGCGAGGCCGACCCACATGCGATCTATGGCGAGGCGAGCGCCGAAGAATCGCGCGCGCTCGCCGATGAGGGCATCGAGTTCGGCCGCATCCCCTGGATCCAGACCGACGCCTGATCCTGCCGCATATTACCGCCGCGTCGCCGCGACCATATAGTTGACGCTCAAATCGTCCGCTTCGGCCCATTCGCCACGCCGCCACTCGTAACTGAGCCCCGCGAGACGGGTCACCGTAAACCCGTGGCGCCGCAGGGCCAGCACGAATTCCGACGGTCGCACAAACCGGTTCCAATCATGGGTCCCGCGCGGCAGCCAACCCAGAAGGTATTCGGCGCCGATAATTGCCAGCGCAAAAGATTGCGCGGTGCGGTTGAGCGTCGCCCCGATAAAGGCGCCGCCCGGCCGAACCACCGCGCCGATAGCCGCGAAGAACGCTTCGCGGTCGGCGACGTGCTCGAGGATTTCAAGCGCCAGCACCGCGTCAAACCGCTCGCCGGCGGCCGCAATTTGCTCGGCCGTGGCGAATCGATAGTCGATCGCGAGATCGCTCGCCGCGGCGTGCTCGCGCGCCATATCGATCGCGGGCGCCGCAGCATCGATGCCGGTCACGGCAAAGCCAAGCCGGGCCATCGGCTCGGCGATAAGGCCGCCGCCGCAGCCGATATCCAGAAGCCGCAGCCCCTCGAAGGGTCTTAAGGCGCGGGCATCGCGGCCGAAGGACGCGAGCAGCTCTCGGCGGACGAATTGCAGACGGATGGGATTTAGCAGGTGAAGGGGGCGAAAGCTGCCCTCCGGGTCCCACCAGCCGGCGCTTTGGGCGGCGAAGCGGCCGATATCGTCGGGGTCTACGGTGTCGCCGAAGTTGTCCGTGCCGCCGGCCGTTCGCGTTTCGGGAGCCGAGGGGCCATGACCTGCCATCCGGTCGAGTATGGGCAGGGCGAGCCACCCCAGCAACCGCCGCCACCGCGTCGCTGCCCGACTTTATTTGGCGCGGAATGTGCGTCGGCCACGCCGCCGCGCCCGGTCCTGCCGCGCGATCCGAGCATTGCGGTCCAAGGCTTGGGGCATTACGAGTGAGGAATGCCGCGCATTGTCCAGAAATTCGGCGGGACCTCGGTTGCCGACCTCGAACGGATCCGCAATGCCGCGCTCCGCGTAAAGCGGGAGGCGGATGCGGGGAACGAGATCGCGGTCGTCGTCTCCGCGATGGCCGGCACTACAAACCAGCTCGTCGGCTGGACCCGCCAGATGAGCCGGCTGCACGACGCCCGCGAATACGATGTCGTCGTCTCGTCCGGGGAGCAGGTCACGGCCGGGCTGATGGCGATGGCACTTCAGGATCTCGGTCTCAATGCCCGCTCCTGGCTGGGCTGGCAGGTCCCGATCCGCACCGACGGCGTGCACAGCAAGGCGCGCATCGAAGCGATCGACACCGCCGAGCTCGAACGGCGCTTCGCCGAAGGCCAGATCTCGGTCGTCGCCGGGTTCCAGGGGATCGGCCCGCGGGGCCGCGTGACGACGCTGGGCCGCGGCGGCTCCGATACCTCGGCGGTCGCGCTCGCCGCCGCGCTCAACGCTGAACGCTGCGATATCTTCACCGATGTCGACGGTGTTTACACAACCGATCCGCGCATCGTTGCCAAGGCGCAGAAGCTGAGTAGAATCACCTACGAGGAAATGCTCGAAATGGCATCGCAGGGCGCGCGGGTATTGCAGACGCGCTCGGTCGAGCTGGCGATGAACCACCGGGTACGCCTCCAAGTTTTATCGAGCTTTACCGACACGCCCGGGACGCTCGTAGTCGACGAGGATGAGATCGTGGAAAAACGGGTGGTCAGCGGCATCGCTTACAGCCGCGACGAAGCGAAGATCACCGTACAGCGGGTCGCCGACCGGCCCGGCGTGGCGGCGGCGATCTTCGGCCCGCTCGCCGACAACGCAATCAACGTCGACATGATCGTGCAGAATATCTCCGCGGACGGCAAAACCGACCTGACTTTCACGGTCTCGCGCGCCGATCTCGACCGCGCCGTGGAGGTTCTCCAAGGTTGCCGCGAGGCGCTCGGCTTCGACGCGCTGAAGCCCGATCCCAATGTCGTCAAGGTGTCGGTCATCGGCGTCGGCATGCGCAGCCATGCCGGCGTCGCCAAGCAGATGTTCCAGACCCTGGCCGACAAGGGGATCAATATCCAGGTGATCTCCACCTCCGAGATCAAGGTCAGCGTTCTGATCGCCGCCGATTACACCGAGCTCGCCTTGCGGGCGCTGCACACGGCGTACGGACTCGACGGCCCCGGATGAGCAACGGGTTGGCCGCGGCCGATCTCACGCAGGCTCGGCCGCGCAGCGCAGAGGCGTCGGCCGCGGTCGGCGACCGCCGGCGTGCCGGGCTCGATCGGCTGTGGGCTCGCGGCCGCGCCTTTCTCGGCGCCGACCTCGCGATTATGGGCGGCGCGATGACTTGGGTTTCCGAGCGCAATCTGGTCGCCGCGATTTCCAATGCCGGCGGGTTCGGGGTCATTGCCTCGGGCTCGATGTCTCCGAGCCTGCTCGACCAGGAAATTACCGCAACGAAAGCGCTCACCGCGCGCCCGTTCGGCGTCAATTTGATTACGATGCACCCGCAGCTGCTGGAGTTGATCGACGCGTGCGTCGAGCATCGGGTCGGCCATGTCGTGCTGGCCGGCGGCATCCCGACCGGCGCCGCAATGCAGCGCATCAGGGCCGGCGGCGCGCGCGTCGTGTGCTTCGCTCCGGCGCTGGTGCTCGCGAAGAAGCTCGTGCGCATGGGCGCGGATGCGATCGTCATCGAGGGCAGCGAGGCCGGCGGCCATATCGGCCCGGTCTCGACGGCCGTGCTGGCCCAGGAGGTATTGCCGCATCTGACCGAGGTGCCGGTGTTTGTCGCTGGCGGCATCGGCCGGGGCGAGGCGATCCTCTCCTATCTCGAAATGGGCGCCTCGGGGGTTCAGCTCGGCACCCGTTTCGTCTGCGCCCATGAATCGATCGCGCATCCGCTGTTCAAGCGCGCCTTTATTCGCGCGTCGGCGCGCGATGCGGTCGCGTCGGTGCAGCTCGATGCGCGCTTTCCCGTGATCCCGGTGCGCGCGCTCGCAAACCCGGCCACCGACCGTTTCCGCGAGGTGCAGCGCCAGGTCATCGACCGCTTCAATGGTGGCGAGCTGTCGCAAAAGGACGCGCAGCTCGAGATCGAGCATTTCTGGGCGGGCGCGCTGCGGCGCGCCGTGATCGATGGCGATGTCGAGGCTGGGTCGCTGATGGCAGGTCAAAGCGTCGGCCTCGTGAGCCGCGAACAGAGCACCGCCGAGATCCTCGCCGAGCTTGTCGGCCAGGCGCTCGCGGCGATAGCCGGCCGCGACCAGCGGTTCACCTCAGCCCTGTCGGGCTCGGCGGAGGGCCAGGGCGCCGGCGGATGAGCGATGTCGGGAACGCCCCGGGCGCCTCCCCAGGCATCTCCCCGAGCAACTCCGCGGGGCAGGTCACCGCGATCCGCCGCCTGCTCCGCCGGTTGCGCGGCATCATGGCCGGCTCGGCCAGCGCGCAGGAGCGACTCGACCGCATCGTGCGTGTGATCGCGGCTGAGATGGTCGCCGAGGTGTGCTCGGCTTATGTCATGCGCGCCGGCGAGGTCCTCGAACTCTTCGCGACCGAAGGGCTGCGGCCCGAGGCGGTGCATCGTACCCGGCTGCGGGTCGGCGAGGGTCTCGTCGGGCAGATCGCCGCGACGGCCCGCCCGCTCGCGCTCGCTGAGGCGCAAGCGCATCCCGACTTCGCCTACCGGCCGGAAACCGGCGAGGAGGTCTATCACTCGCTAATGGGCGTGCCGATCCTGCGCGGCGACCGCGTCTTGGGCGTCCTCATCGTCCAGAACCGCACGCCCCGCCACTACACCGAAGACGAAATCGAGGTATTGCAGACGATCGCGATGATCGTCGCCGAGCTCGCCGCCAGCGGCGAGTTGGTCAACCCGCTCGAAATGGCCCAAAGCCGCGGCGGCGCGTCCCTGCCGGTCCGTCTCGACGGGCTGCGCCTCAATCCCGGGCTGGCGATCGGGCCGGCGCTCCTGCATGAGCCAAAGATCGTCATTCGGCAGGTCGTGGCAGAAGACGCGATCGCCGAAGAGGAGCGGCTGCGCGATGCGGTCGCGGCGATGCAGGAGGCGATCGATGCGCTCGTCGATGCGAGCCGAGGGCTCGGGCCGGGTGAGCACCGCGATATCATCGAAACCTATCGGATGTTCGCCGCCGACCGCGGTTGGCTCAGGCGGATCACCGAGGCAGTGCGCAGCGGCCTGACGGCCGAAGCGGCGGTGCAAAAGGTGCGCGACGAGACGCGCAGCCGCATGCTGCAGATCAGCGAACCCTATCTGCGCGAGCGGCTGTTCGACCTGGAAGACCTCGCCAACCGCCTGCAGCAATACCTGGCGGGCCAAGCGCCGGGAATCGCCGCCGCGGATGGCCCGGCCGAGTTCATCCTCGTTGCACATTCGATGGGGCCGGCCGAGCTGTTGGATTACGCCTCTCGCCGCATACGCGGCTTGGTGCTGGAGGAAGGTTCGCCCACCGCCCATGTCGCGATCGTCGCGCGCGCCTTCGACATCCCGGTAGTCGGGCGCGTTGCCGAGGCAGTAGAGCGCATCGACAACGGCGACACGGTTATCGTCGATGGCGATCACGGGCAGGTGATGATCCGGCCGAGCGGCGACATCGAGCAGGGGGTCGCGGCGACGATCGCGGCGCGCAGCAAGCGGCGGGCCTATTACGACACGTTGCGCGACACCCCGGCCGTGACGCGCGACGGGGTTGCGGTCCGCTTGCTGCTCAATGCCGGGCTGCTGCTCGATCTGACGCAGCTGCCGGTGACCGGCGCAGAAGGGGTCGGCCTCTTCCGCACCGAGATCCCGCTTTTGACGCGGCACGCCTTTCCGGACGTTGCCGACCAGACCGAGTTTTATAGCCGCGCTTACGAGCAGGCTGACAGCCGCCCGATCGTGTTTCGCACGCTCGATATCGGTGGCGACAAGGTGTTGCCTTATCTCGCCCATGCCGCCGAGGAGAACCCGGCAATGGGCTGGCGCGCGATCCGTATCGGCCTCGACCGCCCGGCCATGCTGCGGCAGCAGTTGCGCGCCCTACTGCGTGCCGCGGGCGGGCGCGATCTCTACGTCAAATTTCCGATGATCGCCGAGATCGCCGAATTCGAACAGGCGCGCGCGCTGCTCGATAAGGAAGTCGCGCGCCTGGCCGCCGAGGGGCGCGAGCCGCCGCGCTCGGTCCGAGTCGGCGTGATGCTCGAAGTACCCTCGCTGTTATGGCAGCTGCCGGCTTTGCTCCAACGCGTCGATTTTCTGTCGATCGGCACCAACGATCTGGCCCAGTTCCTGTTTGCCTGCGACCGCGGCAATCCACGCCTCGCGGACCGCTATGACCTGTTGTCGGCGCCGATGCTCGCCCTATTCCGCCAGGTCATCGCCGCCTGCAATGCCGCCGGGAAGCCGCTCAGCATGTGCGGCGAGATGGCCGCGAGCCCGATCGAGGCAATGGTGTTGATTGCGCTCGGCTTCCGCACCTTGTCGCTTGCCGCCACAGCGATCGGGCCGGTCAAGGCGATGACCCGCAGCCTCGATGCCGGCGCGCTCGCGCACTATCTCGATGAACTTGGCGAACGCCCCGATCATTCGCTCCGGCGCTGGCTCGAAGCCTATGCGCTCGACCATGCCATTGCCGTCTGAGCGGGGGCAGCACAATTGGACAGGGCTCGGCACCATCCCCTAAGATGGCGCAAACCGAGAGCAGGTCGTGAGCATATTCCAGCGGATCAAAGCGCCTTTCACGGAAGCCGTTGACGAGCCGGCGGCAGCGGCGCCGCAGCCGCGCCCGGTTGGCGAGCTCTTGCGCGAGCAGCGGGAGGAACTGGGGCTCGACATCAACGATGTCGGTGAGGTGCTGCGCATCAAGCCGGCCTTTCTCGAGGCGCTCGAGGAAAATCGTCCGCAGGACCTGCCGGGACCGACTTATGTGCTCGGCTTTGTGCGGGCCTATGCGCGGCATCTGGGGCTTGACGATGAATGGGTGCTAGAGCGTTACAAGGCCGAATCGGCGGGCGTTCAGGCGCGCCCCGATCTCGCCTTCCCGGCGCCGCTCGCCGAGCGGAGCCTCCCCGGTGGCCCGGTTCTGCTGGTGGCGCTGATCCTGGCGATCTGCGGGTACGGCACCTGGTACTACCTGTCGACCGGCGAGCGCGCCCGGCCCGAGCGTGTCGCCGCGGTGCCGCCAACGCTGCAGATCCCACCGCCGGATCAGGTTGCCGCGGGCGCGGGCGGCGAGGCCAAAGCGTCTGCACCGGTGCCTGCGGCGGAGCCCGTGCCAGCCATCAAGGCACCGGTCAATTCCCCAACTACGAGCCCGGCCAACCCGCCGATCGCCGCGGCGACCCCTACGGCTAATGCTCCGGGCAATCCCGCGAATAACCCGCGCCTCGGTTCGGGTCTGTTCCCCGGTTCGGCCGCAGCAACCACGAGCCCGAACGCTGCTGCGGCCGCCCCTCCCGACGCCGCACCGTCCAAGGCGCCGGCCCCAGATCCCGCCGGCGCTGGCAGCGCTTCTGCCGCGCCGCAGACCGCCGCCGCTTCGCCTGCGTCTTCCGCGTCCACCGCGGATAGCGCCGCCGCGGCCGCCGGACGCATCGACATCAAAGCCACCGCAGACTGCTGGGTCCAGATCCGCGCGCCCGACCAGTCAATCGTCTTCTCGCGCGTGTTGAAGACCGGCGAGACCTATCGCGTGCCGGCGCGCTCCGGCCTGGTCCTGCGCACCGGCAACGCCGGCGCGCTGACGATTGCGGTAGACGGCAAGCAGGTGCCCGCGATTGGGCCGCTCGGCGCATTGCGCCGCAATGTCACGCTCGATCCCGCGGCGCTGAGCGGCGGGACGGCAGTTCAGGGTTAGCCGGCCCGCGGCAATCCCGATCACGCGGGGCGCGGTCTTTTTTCCGTCACCGAAGCGTTCTATATCCGAGCGAGCATTTCCGGCGAGGTTGAGGATGAGCGTCCGGCCGTATCGCGATATTCAGCGCCGCCCCTGCCGCCAAATCCATGTCGGCAAGGTGCCGGTCGGCGGCGACGCGCCGATTACCGTGCAATCAATGACGAACACGGTCACGCATGACATCAAGGGAACGGTCGAGCAGATCCAGGCGCTGGAGCGGGCCGGCGCCGACATCGTGCGCGTCTCCTGCCCCGATCAGGAATCGGCGCTGGCCCTGAAAGACATCGTGCGGCAGGTCGAGGTGCCGATCGTCGCCGACATTCATTTCCATTACAAACGCGCGATCGAGGCGGCCGAGAGCGGCGCCGCCTGTCTGCGCATCAACCCCGGCAATATCGGCTCGGCCGAGCGGGTCCGCGAGGTCATCAAAGCCGCCAAGGATCATGGCTGCTCGATGCGGATCGGCGTCAATGCGGGCTCGCTCGAACGCGACCTGCTGGAGAAATACGGCGAGCCCTGCCCGGAGGCGATGGTCGAGAGCGCGCTCAACCACGCCAAGATCCTCGAAGACAACGACTTCTTCGCGTTCAAGATTTCCTGCAAGGCATCGGACGTGTTTCTCGCGGTGGCTGCCTACCAGCAATTGGCCGAGGCTTGCGACTATCCGCTGCATCTCGGCATTACCGAAGCGGGCGGGCTGCGTAGCGGCACGGTCAAATCCTCGATCGGCCTCGGCATGCTGCTGTGGGCCGGGATCGGCGACACGATCCGCGTGTCGCTGTCGGCCGATCCGGTCGAGGAGATCAAGGTCGGCTACGACATGCTGAAATCGCTCGGCCTGCGCCGCCGCGGTGTGACGGTGATCTCCTGCCCGTCCTGCGCGCGCCAGCAATTCCAGGTGATCAAGACCGTCGAAATTCTCGAAGAACGGCTCGCTCATATCACGACACCGCTGACGCTGTCGGTGATCGGTTGCGTCGTCAATGGGCCAGGCGAAGCGCGCGAGACCGACATCGGCTTTACCGGCGGCGGCAACAATACGCATCAGGTCTATATCAGCGGTGTGACCGACCACCGGCTCAAGGATGCCGACATCGTCGATCACCTGGTCGAGTTGGTCGAGAAAAAGGCCGCCGAACTCGAAGCGGCGAAGGCCGACGCGCCGGCGCTCGAACCCGCGAAATAGCGACGGCGGTTCTCAGTGCGAGGTGATCCAGGCGCGGCCCTCCGGCGCCTGGAAGCTGGTGAAGACGCGCACTTCGCTGGCCATCAGAAATCGCAGCGCGTTCACCGTGTGTCTGACCCAGCCGACATCGGTGATGACCGCCACCCGCTCCCATTGCGGCATCGTATCCATCCCGATCCTGAGCTCTTCCCACGCCGCGCCGGGGAAGCGGCAGCCGATCTCGTAGTAGAGCCGGACCTTGTCATGCCGCTTTAGCGAATCCTCCATCAGCGGCTTAAGGATCTTGTCGCATTCCTCATTCGTGACCCGCCCCTTGGCGACGATCCCCACGACGTTGTCCGGGAGCCCCTCGACAATCTGGATCATCGGTCGCTCCTTATGCCACCCCCGCAGCCCCCCAACGAGCCGCCCGCCTCCGCTTTGGCGGGCCGCTCGGCTTCTTGTGCGTTCTTGTTGATTTAGAAGCGGAACTTCAGCGAGCTCTGGAGTGTCCAGGCGTCGCCCTTCAGGTTCGAGACAACGACGCGATGGCCCCACGCGCCCTCGACACCGACATCGACAAACGCCACTGGGCTCCAGATCAAATTGGCGTGCGCCAGGCTCAGCTCCTTGTTGACCGCCGCACGACCGGCGGCGCCGATGAAGGCCGGGACGTCGCTGTGGTTGACGCTGAAATCGATCGTTGACCGCAGCGTCGGCGTCCACCAGTGCTGGTAGCCG
>VAZF01000618.1 GCA_005888425.1 Alphaproteobacteria bacterium | reverse complement strand
TGACGATCTTCGGGCTTTTCGCGCAGCTGATCAGCGGTTTGGCGAGTCCGGCGATTTTCGTGCCGAGTTTCGTTATCGGCTGGTTCGTCCGACGTTGGTGGCAGGTGTTGATTGGCGCGGTGCTCGTCGCGGTCGTTTCGGATGCGGAAGTCATGCTCATCGAGATGCCGGACGCAAAGCCGGATTGGTCGACGGAGCCCCTGGCTTTTATCGCGCCGCTCTGCTGGTGCGCGGCGGGATTTGCGATGCGTGCCTGGTCTCGTCGCGAGAGACAGCGGCGCTCGGCGCAAGCGACGAGGGCCTTGCCGGTCGTCGCCGGCATGATGCTCGGCGCCGTTGTTACCGCGGCGGCCGCGTTGGGTGTCGGCCTGTTTTATCTGCACACCGACCAGCTCGAGTTTCATGCGTTCGGCTTGGGGCGGACGACCGATACTTCGGCTCCCCACGAGGCAATTTTCTTTCAGTACCTGTTTCCCGGCCTGCTGCTCGGCCAAATAGCCGGGGGCTTGATCGGCCGCGTCATCGGGCATCCGCGGATGCCGCCGGCGGAACACCTCAGCGACACCATCGCGCTGTCGGCGTGACGTTCGCGCGGCCTAGCGGCGGCCTCTGACGAGGGCGGCGCCGGCGGTGAGCGCGGCAAGCTTTTGCTCGGCGAGGGTGCGATCCAACGGCGCCATGCCGCAATTCGTGCAGGGGTAAAGCCGCTCCGGCGGCACAAAGCGCAGCGCGTCCTCGATCGTCGCGGCGACCTCCTCGGGCGTCTCTGCCTTGTCGCTCGCGACATCGATCGCGCCGACCAAGACGTCCTTGCCGTGGAGGAGCGACAGCAATTCGACCGGTACATGCGAATGGGCGCATTCGAGCGAGACCTGGTCGATATGGCTCGCCGCGAGCGCCGGGAAGATGCGCTCGTATTGCCGCCATTCATGCCCGAGCGTCGCCTTCCATTCGATATTGGCCGGGATGCCGTAGCCGTAGCAGATATGGATTGCGGTCTTGCAGGAGAGACCGCCGATCGCGCGGTGCAAGGCGGCGATGCCCCAGCCGGTCACCTCGTCGAGATAGACGTTGAAGGCCGGTTCGTCGAACTGGATGACATCGACGCCGATCGCGGCGAGTTCGCGCGCCTCCTCGTTCAGCACCTCGGCAAAGGCCATTGCCATCGCGACGCGGTCGCCGTAATACGAATCGGCGATCGTATCGATGATCGTCATCGGGCCGGGCAAGGTGAATTTGAGGCGGCGCGCCGTATGGGCGCGCGCGATGCGTGCCTCCGCGGCATGCACCGGGCCTTTGCGGCGCAACGGGCCGGTGACGGTCGGCACCATCGCCTCGTAGCGGTTGTTGCGGATGCCCATCGGCACGCGTCGGGCGAAATCGATGCCATCAACGCCTTCGAGAAAACCGTGCACAAAATGCTGCCGCGACTGCTCGCCGTCGCTGACGATGTCGATGCCGCAATCCTCCTGGATCTTCAGCGCGAGGAGCGTCGCATCGCGCTTGCCTTCGGCGAGCGCGTCGGCCTCGAGGCGCCAGGCCGGCCATAATTTCTTCGGCTCGGCGAGCCAGGACGGTTTCGGCAGGCTGCCGGCGATCGTGGTTTCCAGCATCGGCGCGCCCCCGCTCAGCCGCGCAGGGCCGCGGGGTCGTTAAAGCTCGTCACGCCAGTGCCGCGGTAGAGGATCTTTGCGTTGCGCGCGGCGATCTGCCGGTGCAGTTCCAGCAGCGCCGGATCCATGTCGATCCGCGGGCTGGGCTCGTGCTCGAAATAATGAAAGCGGTCTTCGCCGCGCACCAACGTCGCGCTGTCCTCGCCTTCGAGCTGGCGGATCGAGGTCGGGATGTAGCGGATCGCGAAACCGATGCGGCGGTCCAATGACGGATTTGGCGCCGAGCCGTGCACGAGCCGCACATGGTGCAACGACATCTCGCCCGGGCGCAAATTCAGCGGCACGGATTGCGACTCGTCGACCTCGACCGCGATCTCCTGGCCGCGGGTCAAGAGATTGTGGCGGTGGAACGTGTCGCGGTGCGGCATCTGGTCGAGCTTGTGGCTGCCGGGGATGACCGCCATCGCGCCGTTCGCCGCGTTGCTCGGGGTCAGCGCCACCCAGGCGGTCGCGACATCGGGCGAGGAGAGGCCCCAATAAGTCGAATCCTGGTGCCACGAGACAAAGGCCGGATCGGCCGCTTCCTTGATAAAGAAATTGCTGCTCCAACACAGGATGTCGGGGCCGAGCACATCCTCGATGGCGTCAAGGATCCGGGCGTGACGCACGAGACCGGCGAGTAACGGAAAGAGGAGATGCGTCTTGTGGCGCAGGTCGCCGCGGAGAGGCCCGCCCATCTCCGCCTCGATCGCTTCGAGCTTCTGGCGCAAGGCAAGCACCTCACCCTCCGCCATGACCGGGATCGGCGCGAGATAGCCCGCTTCGTCGTATTGCGCGATC
>VAZF01000617.1 GCA_005888425.1 Alphaproteobacteria bacterium | reverse complement strand
CGCCTCGATGAATTCGCCGCGCCGCGGCGGCGTTGGCCGACGGCGGTATTGACCGGCATTGTCATGGCCGTGTTCGCCGGCGGGCTCTGGTTCTTCTATCACCAGGGGGTGCGGCAGCCGGCGCCCGGGCCCGGCGGCGAGGTGCCGCTGATCCGCGCCGACGACAAGCCGATGAAGATGAAGCCCGATCAGCCCGGCGGCATGCCGGTGCCGGATCAGAATGTCTCGGTCTATGATCCCAAACCCGGCGCGGCGCCGGTCGAGAAATTGCTGCCGCCGCCCGAGCAACCGATGCCGCGCCCCGTGCCGCGCGAGGCGACCGCGCCGTCGGCTCCGTCCACCGCACCGGCGCAATCCGCTCCGGCCGCGACAGCGGCGCCGCAGCAGCAAGCGGCGGCGACCATAGCGGCGCCAAAGGCGCCGGCCAAACCGGCTCCGGCCAAGGAGCCTGCCGCTACGGCGCCGGCGAAGAGCGTCCCCGCCGGTCCCGTGCGCCTCCAGCTTGCCTCGCTGCGCACCCCGGAAGCCGCGAAGGAAGAATGGAGCCGCTTGAAGCGGGAGCATCCCGAGCTTCTCGGCAGGCTGACCGCAGTCGCGGTCAAGGCCGATCTCGGCGACAAGGGTGTTTGGTATCGCGTGCAGACGCAAAGCTTCGACAACGCCGCGGCGGCCGAGCGGCTCTGCGCCGATCTGAAAAAGCAGAATATCGGGTGCAGCCTTGCGCACTGAGGCGCGCCTGCCGCGCGCGCTAGTCCTGGGCTGCGCCGGCGAACGGCTGAACGCCGATGAGCGGCGGCTGTTCGCCGCTGTCGATCCGGTCGGCTTTGTGCTGTTCCGCCGCAATTGCAAAGACC
>VAZF01000616.1 GCA_005888425.1 Alphaproteobacteria bacterium | reverse complement strand
GCGGGTCGCTCGCCTGCAGCCGCCGCATTGGCGCAAATACCCCGCGGCGGCACAAATCGGCGCGTTGCCCGATCCGCTGGCCGAGGAAGCGGCCCGGCTCGGGGCGCGGCTGATCGCCGACGATCTCGCCGCGCTCGGCATCGATGTCGATGCGCTGCCGGTGCTGGATCTGCCGGCTGCGGGGGCCGATCCGGTCATCGGCGACCGTGCCTATGACAGCGATCCCGCGCGGGTCGCGCGGCTCGGCCGCGCTGCGTGCGAGGGGCTATTGCAAGGCGGCGTATTGCCGATCATCAAGCACATCCCCGGTCACGGAAGGTCGCAGGTTGACAGCCATCGCGACCTGCCGCGGGTCGGTGCCAACCGCGAGGAGCTCGCCAAAACCGATTTTGCGCCGTTTCGCGCGCTGGCGGCGATGCCGTGGGCGATGACCGCGCATATCGTCTATACCGCGATCGATCCGAACATACCGGCGACATTTTCGCCCATCATCATCGACGGCGTCATTCGCCGCGACATGGGCTTCGACGGTGTCTTGATCTCGGACGACATCTCGATGGGCGCGCTTCAGGGCAGCCTCGCCGAGCGCACTCGGCGCGCCTTGGCGGCCGGCTGCGATCTGGCGCTGCATTGCAATGGCGTCCTCGCCGAAATGGAAGAAGTCGCCGATGCCGCGTCGCCGCTGACCGCGGCGGCGCAAGCGCGGCTCGCACGCGCCGAGGCGTTGCGCCGGAATTCGGTGCAGCCGTTTGACCGCGCCGCGACCGAAGCGCGTTTTGCGAAATTGCTGGAGCAAACCGTCGCTGCAGGAAACCGAGCACCGCATCGCGCATGAATGCCACCGCAGACTGGGCAGGCATGCTGCGCGAGGCGACCACATGGATTCTGCCGGTCATTTTCGCCGTGACGCTTCATGAGGCGGCGCATGGCTTC
>VAZF01000615.1 GCA_005888425.1 Alphaproteobacteria bacterium | reverse complement strand
TAGGATAGGAAGGCATCCGACAGCAGCAGTTCCCGCTGCAGCGGCGGCAATGTTGCCGACGATCCCAGCAGGCTTGCGTGAAACCGTTCAGGGGTAAGGCCATGATCGCCGGCGCGCAAGACGGCATTCGTCAGTGAACTCGCCTGCGACTGGTGGGTCGGCCACACTGGCGCGAAACCATGGCGAGCGTAAAACCGTCGCAGCAGTTCGAGGTTCAGCCGTTCACCCGCCACCACTAACTCGGGCGCGCCTGCGATCAGGTCGCCGAGTTCGGTCTTGGCATATTGGTCGGCGGCAAAAACCGCGGGCGCGGCCAGCGCATATGCCATGGCGAGCGCGATCGCGCCACTTGCAATCCGTCCGAGCATTCCACAGGGCCTCTCACCGGGGGAGCTGTATCTTGGGAACAGGATAGGCCTCACCAAAAGCGCGATCCAGCGCAACGGCGTTCGCGTTGATAGGAAACGCGGATTCGCGTTAACCGTTCCCTACCTAGGTGGAAAAAAACCACAGCGCGATCAGGGGTGTCTAGCCATCCTGGCTTCAAGAGGGACGTTGCTTCAAGCCGCCAGCTATCGCTAGGGCTCACCCCGACGGAGGAATCAACCGACCACAAAGTAAACCCGGCGCTGTCTCTCAGCAGGGCAGTCGGACGATCCGGCCCGCCGGTCATCCGGAGCGAGCACGGTCGTTGAGCAGGCTAGCCGACACGCAGCATTCAAGGGGATCGTGGCTGGCGCAAATGTTGGCTCACGCAAGCCCAAAAATGCTGGTCCCTGTCGCTCGGGCCAACAGATGTCTTCGATCGCAAGTCAGGCACGCGGCGGTTGTCCTCGCGGCCGCGCGCAACAATGCGCGCGGGCCGCGCTCCAGATCGATGGTCCAGGATCGAATCCTTGACCTTACCGCGCCGGTTCAGCCGCGGACACGCGGAACCGCAGGCGGCGGCGGTGGCGGCGGCGGATAGGAGACCGGTTGCGGCGGTGGCGGCGGAGCTGGGGGCGCGAACAACCAGGTCAGGCTCGCCACCACGTTGTGCGTGCTGTACTCCGAGCTGTATTTGATTCCGCTGAGCGTTTTGAAGGTTGGATCGGTTGTTGCGAGATAGCGGTAGTCGAGATCGAAGGCCAGTGATGGCGTGAACTTATACCGGATGCCAGCGATCGCCTGATACCCGAACTCCCACTCCGAACTGCTGGCGAGGGCGCAACCCGCCGAGCAGGGACCAAAGCCGCCTATCGGTCTCAGACCGATGGAATTGTGCAGATTGACCGCACCGATACCGACGCCGAGATGCGGGGTGACAATCCAGCCCAGCGGGAAATCGTAAATCGCGTTGGTCATTATGGCGTAGCGATTACGCTGGCCGTGAGCGGCCAGGGAGAATCCGGACCCGCTCAATCTATTGAGATCGTTTTGCCCGAAATTGAATTCCTCCTCGAAGCGCAACGGCCCCCATTCGTAGCCGGCGCGTGCGCCGACGTTGAAACCGTCGTCAAAATGCTCTTTGAAGTTGAAGCTGCCGACCCTGTCCGTCGGGCTGTCCAGATGCGTCCAGCCGCCCTCGACGCCGAAATACAGAACCCCAGGCCCGCTCGGCGTCACGAACCATTGTGCCTGTGCATCGGCCAAACCAAACGTCATGGCGACGGCTATGCCGGCGCCGAGCACGCGCTTGCTCATCATTATACGAACTCCCCTACCAACAAGGACGGCACCCGATGTCGGCCCTCAGTTTCTCACTTTCAACGTTCGTGACCCCGTGTCATCTCGCGAAACCAGTTATTACCCACGCTTGCGTGACCTTCATGCAACAGTTGATGCTGCATCTGGAAAATCGGCTGCTGATTGTGATGCTGAGACTCCAAACGGCGGCAGAGGCCGAACGACTAACGACGCCAAACCGGGCGTTCGGGGCTCGCGATCAGCCGGCGGCGGAGCGGTCGATGATGCACAATTGAAGGCCTTCGAGCGGGTCGTTGTCGCTCACCGAGCGACACGGCGCGCCGTTGCGCGCCGGCCCTGACACCGCACCGGATTCGAAGCTGCCGGAATATTCGCAATCGAAGCGGGCGCCGGCGACCCCCGCCTTCTGCCGCACGGCGAAACCGAGCAGCGGCGTATTCCGACCCGTCGTGCCGCACACCGATCCCGCCGGCAGCCACGCCGTCTCGACGCCGTTTGCGCTCAGCCCCTTGTATTCGATCGCCGCGGCGGCGCGTTCATGGCGCGGCAGGATGGTGAACGCCTCGATCCACGATCCCGGGCCGACCCGGCCTGCCCAGCCCGAGCCGAAGAAGTAGACATCGCCGCGCCCGCGGATGTGGAGGAGGATTTCGAGCGGGATCTCGGGCGCCGGCGCGCTTTCCGTCCGCGCCGCAAACGACACGGTGCGCGCCGGCGGCTCGGTGGC
>VAZF01000614.1 GCA_005888425.1 Alphaproteobacteria bacterium | reverse complement strand
TTCCGCGTCCATGCGGTCGAGGATGTAGGGGATCCAGCCCGTGCCGGCTTCGCCGATGACGATCTTCAAACTCGGCCGGTGCTCCAAGACGCCGGCGAAGATGATCGACATCAACACGTCCGCCATGTGCATCTGGAATTGCGTAATGCTCGCCGCGCGCGCTGCCAACAGCGTCTTGCCGCTGAGTTTCGAGAAATCGCGCGGTGCGCCCCCGATCGTGTGGAAATGCACCGGCAGCCCGCTCGCCGCCGCGGCGTCCCACACCGGGTTCCACCAGGGATCCCACAGCGGCGTCATGCCGTATTTGCGGGCAATTTCGAGACCGCGCACATTGCCGCGGCGCGCCACCCGTTCGATCTCGCCGACCGCAGCGTCGCGGTCATGGTTCGGGATGTTGGCGAGGCCGGCATAGCGCTCGGGTTGCTTCGAACAGAAATCGGCGAGCCAGTCGTTGTAGATGCGCAGCATTTCGCCGGCCGCCTCGTCATCGTTGAGGCGGCTCGTCGCGCCGAGAATGCCGTACAGCACCTCGGCCTGTATGCCGTCGCGCTCTTGATCTTTGAGGCGCAGATCGGGGTTTGTCAGGCGCCGGATTTTTTGTTGCTCGGGATCGTAGAGCCCGGTCGAGGCCATGCGGTCGGAACGGTGGATCTTGCCCGGTTCGTAGAGCCGCCCGGCCGAGCCCATCCCGCAATCGAGACCGAAGGAGGCACCGTTCTTTGTGACCCATTCGCGGCCGCGCGGTCCGTCGGCGACATAGGGCATGCGGTCCTTGAACGCGGCGGAGGCGTTGGCGGTGAACAGGTCGGGCGGCAGCCAGATCACATCGATATGGCAATCGGCCGAGATGACGTCGTATTTCATCGCGCTATCCTCTTCCCGCTCGCCTTTGCCTCAGAGTAACGCGTGGGAAGCCCACCTGCCTAGTACGGGGCATCGGATTCTGGCCCATCGCCTCGACCGCAAAAGCCGCGTCCCGGCGAAAGCCGGGATCCATTATTCAGCCGCTCGTGCCTCGGGGTAGGTGGGTCCCGGCTTTCGCCGGGACGCGAACTCGTATCAGCCCATCGCCTCAGCCCACGCCGCGACGTCGAGGAACGTGCTCTGGTATGTCGCGCCGTCGCCCAGATCGGTATAGCGGTCGCCGCACAGCATGTTGACGGTGCCGCCGAGCGTCTCCTGATCCGGCCGCTGCCCCGGCACCAACACGACACCGGGCATCACCTCGTCGCTGATCTTTAGCACCAGCCCGACCGCGCCGCGTTCGTTGAAGAGCCGCACCTCGGCGCCATCCGCAAGTCCGCGCTTCGCAGCCTCCTCGGGATGCAGCACGCAGTACGGCTCACCTTCGCGCCGCCGCAGAAACGCGACACCGGAATAAGCCGTATGCGCCTGGAAATACCCCGGCGCGGTCAGGAGGCGCAGCGGCCAGCGCGCTGCGTCGCGTTCTTCCTGAGGATCGGGCCGCCAATCCGGCATCGCCGCGAACCCCGCCTCGGCAAGCTGCTCCGAATAGAATTCGAGCTTGCCCGACGGCGTGCGGAATTCCTGTCCGCCTTCCGGGGCGATGTTTACCGGCCGGCCGCGAAACACATCGCCCAAATCGAGCCCGGCAACCGGCCCGGTGGCGCCGCGCCACAATTCGCCGATCGCCGCCTTGGCCTCCATGCCGAACACCGGATCGCGTAAGCCCATTCGCCGTGCCAATTCCTGCCCCAGCCGGAAATTCGACCGGGCCTCTCCCTGTGGCATCACCGCCGCCGGCGCGTATTGCAGGTAGTAGGCGCCGTAGGCCCGGTAGACATCCTCGGTTTCGAGATAGGTCGTC
>VAZF01000613.1 GCA_005888425.1 Alphaproteobacteria bacterium | reverse complement strand
CCGACGCCTTTGTCGAGCGCCGCCTCGCCGATCTGCACCGGGTGACCGAACTGCGCGAGCGCTTCGAGGCCGTGGCCGAGCGTCTGCCGAACCCGTTGCGGTTCTTTCGCCCGGTCCGCTGATCGGGTCCGCTGACCGGGCCCGACCCGCTCAGCGCCGCGGCAGCAGGCGTGTGATATGGCCCATCTTGCGTCCCGGCCGCAGCCGGCTCTTGCCGTAGAGGTGCAGTTTGGCCTTCGGGTCGGCGACCGCTCCGCGCCAGCGCTCGACGCCGCGCCCGATCAGGTTCTGCATGACTGCGTCGGCGTGGCGCTCAGTGGACCCTAGCGGCAGGCCGCAGATCGCCCGCACGAGCTGCTCGAACTGGCTCGTCATGCAGGCATCGATCGTCCAGTGGCCGGAATTGTGCGGCCGCGGCGCCAATTCGTTGACCAGCAGCGCACCTGCTTTGGTCACGAACATCTCGACCGCAAGCACGCCGATCAGATCGAGCCGCTCGGCGATGTGGCGCGCGATGGTTTCGGCTTTGCTCAAGGTTTCCACCGGGAGGTCGGCCGGCGCGATCGTCGTGTCGAGGATGTGGTTGACGTGGCGGTTCTCGACCGGGGGATAGACCGCCATTGCGCCGTCGGCGGCGCGGGCGAGCACAACCGAGATCTCGCAGCGGAAATCGACAAAGCCTTCGAGAATGCCGAGCGAGCCGCCCATACGTCGCCAGGCCTCCTGCGGCTCGCTATCGGGTGCGACCAGCACCTGCCCTTTGCCGTCATACCCCATGCGCACGGTCTTCAGCACGGCGGGCGCGCCAAGCTCGCCGATCGCGGCGGTAAGCGCGTCGAGGTCGGCGATCTCGCGGAATTCGGTGGTCGCAACGCCGATGTCTCGCAGGAAATTCTTCTCGCGCAGCCGGTCCTGCGTGGTCTCGAGGATCTCGGGGCGCGGAAAGACCGGCCGTTTGGCCGCGACCCGGCGCACGGCCGCGGCCGGGATGTTCTCGAACTCGAAAGTGGCGACGTCGACCGCCGCGGCAAAGCGCGCGACCGCCGCGGCATCGCCGAAGGGCGCGACCGTGGCGGCGGCCGAAACCTGCGCCGCCGGGGAATCGTGCTCGGTCGCGAAGATATGCGCGCGATAGCCGAGGCACGCGGCGGCCATCGCCGTCATGCGCCCGAGCTGCCCGCCGCCGAGAATGCCGATTGTGCTGCCCGGCGGCAGCATCAGCGCGATTCCGGGCTGTCCGCCACGGCGTCGGTCTGCGACCGCCGCCAATTATCGAGCGCGGCGGCGATTGCCGGATCGCCAAGCGCCAGGATCGCGGCCGCGAACAAGGCCGCATTGACGGCGCCGGCCTGGCCGATCGCAAAAGTCGCGACCGGGATGCCGGCCGGCATCTGCACGATCGAGAGGAGACTGTCGACGCCGCGCAAAATACGGCTCTCGACCGGCACCCCGAGCACCGGCAAGGCCGTCAGTGCCGCCGCCATGCCAGGCAGATGCGCCGCGCCGCCGGCGCCGGCAATGATCAGCTTGAGGCCGCGCTTCTGTGCGCCCTTGGCGTATTGGTAAAGCCGCTCGGGCGTGCGGTGCGCCGAGACGATGCGCTTCTCATACGAGATGCCGAGCCGGTCGAGCGTCTGCGCGACATGCTGCATCGTCTCCCAATCCGACTGGCTGCCCATGATGATGCCAATCGTGCAGCTTGCCTCGCTCATCTCGTTCCTGTGTGCGGTGGAAGGGGCATTGGGCCGGATGCCGGCAAGCACCTGCCCGTCATCGGCGGGCGCGTCAAGCGATGATGTCCGGGAGCAATTCGCTTTCGATCTGCGAGATCTGGTCTTTCAGCATCAGCTTGCGCTTTTTCAGCCGCTGCAATTGCAGTTGGTCGAACGGGGCGCGCTCGGCGAGACGCGCGATCACGTCGTCGAGATCGCGGTGCTCGGTTCTCAAAGTGGCGAGCTTCGCCTTCAAGGCTTCGACGTCGAGATCCATCGCAAAGGCGCCCGGGCTGGCGCATCATCGCTGCGCAGCCTTTTTCGCAAAGGCCTCAGAAACTGCATATAGCACGTTTCGCGGCGAGTGCATCGGGCGAAGAACAATGCGGCAACAGAAGAATGGTAAATCAAGCCTTTCCGGAGAGGCGTTCTGGCGCTTTTCGCTGGCCTTCTATGCGCGTCCCGGCATGGCCGATGCGCTGATCGCGCTCCAGGACCGGGCGGGGCTCGACGTCAATCTGGTGCTGTTTGCGCTGTGGCGGGGCGCGCTGCACGGACAGCGTTTGCACGCGAGCGAGATGCGAGCGGCCGAGGCGGCGATCGCGCCGCTCCGCCGCGAGATCGTCGCCCCGTTGCGCGCCTTGCGCCGCCGGCTCAACGCCGAGGGGGATGCGGGCATCCAGGTCTTACGGCGCCGGATCCTCGGCCTTGAACTCGCGGCCGAGCGAACCGTGCAATCG
>VAZF01000590.1 GCA_005888425.1 Alphaproteobacteria bacterium | reverse complement strand
GAGGACACCGAGGATTTCTCAAGTGTCATTGCGAGCGTAGCGAGGCATTCCCCGCGGATTGTGCTCCATCGGACGGGGATTGCTTCGTCGCTTCGCTCCTCGCAATGACAATTCGTATTCTCCCTGCCTCTGTGGTGAAATTTAATCGGCGAGACCGTAGAAGCGCCGCGGGTTATCGCGGAAGATCTTTTGCTTGAACTCGGCCGAGAGATCGTTGCGGTTCGCGAGATGCGCGACCGCGTAGGGAAATTCGCCGTCCCAATGCGGGTAGTCGGAGGCGAACAGGATGTTCTCCTCGGGGAAGAAATCGGGGACATAGCGCAATGTCTTTTCTTCCGGCTCGCAGGACACATAGACGCGGCCGCACGCCATGTATTCCGAGGGCTTCATCTTGAGGAGCGGCGCCTCGAAGCGGCGGAACTCGTACTCCTCGTCCATATGCTCCATCCAGAACGGGACCCAGCCGATGCCGGCCTCGAGAAACGCGACACGCAGATCCTGGTATGTCTCGAGGAGGCCGCTGTAGATCACCGCGGTGCAGGCGAGCAGCTGCTCCGGCGCATGCGAGCAGGTGTGGATCTGCAGGAAATTCTCGAAATGCCCGAGCGGGTCGAGCGTATCGCTGCCCGAGGCGTGGAACGCGACCGCGACGCCCTGCTTCGCGCATTCCTCGTAAAAGGGCCAGAAGTCGCGATGCGCGACGTTGCGGCTGCGGTCATAGGTGTTGACCATGACGCCGACCGCGCCGAGCTTTGACATCGCGCGCTCCATCTCGTCGATCGCGGCGCGGACATCGACATGCAGCGGCACGAGCGCGACGCCCTTCAGGCGCTTCTTGTCGATCGAGCACCAATCGGCGAGCCAGTCATTGTAGGTCCGGGCGAGCGCGATCGCGTAATCCGGCTCGCGCACCCGCGACAGCATCAGCCCGCCGGTCGGATAGATGATTTGGAGATCAATCCCCTCGCGGTCATTGTCGGCGAGGTTCTGCGCCGCGTCCTGGGGTTGTTTCTTGATTTTGCCGTTCTGGTGCCGGTCGAACCCGTCGCTCGGGTGAATAAAGCTGCGCTTGCGGTACTGCTCAGGGAGGCGCTCGCGGTAGACGCCCTCGTTATCGACGGCGTGGCCGTCGGCATCGATGATCAGCATGCCGTTTTTCATCGGGGCGAGCCTCCAGCTGCGCTGAATTGACGCCGCCTACGATACTCGCCCCCGATACCGACCGGCAACGCGCCTAAGCGATGAGCGGCGCCGTCGCAGCTATTGGCGAACGGCTGTCTACCGCGGGGCCGGGCTCGCCCCACATTGGGACGCCTTTGAAATCTCAGTCTTCAGCGCCGTCGAACCATCGCCCCAGTCAACCAAGGCTGCCCTCGCGGCCAGCAGGGCAGCGTGTTCGTGCTGGTGGAACCGGCTCTGTGCGAGCAGAATGTCGAGCCGCCCGATCAGCTTGCCCTGGGTCTCGTCGAGGGCGAGAGCGTCGTTGCACAGGTTCTGCACCGCGGGCAGGTTGCCGAGCACGCTCCCCTCGGGCGAGGCATTCGAGGCTGCAATGCTGAGCACGGCGGCGCCCCGTTGGAGTTTCACCGATCCGTCGGCGAACCCGATCAGGTCGGTCGCGAGTTTCGCGAATTGCGGAAACTTCTGCAGCTCCTGAGCTGCTTCCCGGACCTTCTGCACGGCGGGAACAAGCAGCCCGATCAGGATCGCAATGATCGCGATCACCACCAGCAATTCGATCAGAGTGAAGCCGCGTTGGTTTCGGTATGCGGCCGGCATTCTCGGCATGGCGCCCCCCAAGAATTATCGTTAGCAGCAGTCCGGTTGGACGATCGTCCGATTAGACAGCGCGGACGCGGTTTATTCAACCTTTCTACCATGCCGAACGGGCTAATCGGCGGGCCAGCAGGCCACCGGGCCACCGGCAAAATTGCGCGCAACCTCGTCGGTCGAGCCGAGCGTCACATCGACATCGTAGCTGACGACGGTCGGAGCGGCGTTCCAGTCCGTGCCTCGGTCGTCCGTTTCGCGCTTCAGACAGGAAACCTTGTCGCCGCCCTGCTCACGGCAGGCCTCCTCGGCGGCGCGGCGCAACGCCGCCTCGTACCCGCTGCGGCACTCGGGCGCCGGACTCTCCGGCATTTGCAGCTTCGCGCGAATGGCCTGCCAGCACTTGTCGCCGCCGGTCAGGACCGAGCAGGAACCGGTGACCGCACGCGTGTAGGCAAGATGCAATTTGCCTCCTTCGGCCGCGACCTCGCGCAAGCGGCTATCGAGCTTGATCGTGTCGCGAAACAATTCGCGGCTGCTCTGCGGGTCGTAGACGCGAAAGCCGATCGTACCGTTGGCGCCGTCGGCATCGATCAGGAACAGCCGGTCCGCCGCGACGCCCAGGAAATAGCTTTCCTCGGTATGCAGC
>VAZF01000589.1 GCA_005888425.1 Alphaproteobacteria bacterium | reverse complement strand
CCGCGCGGCGCGCCGCCTGTGCCTGGCGCCTTCGCAAAAGCCGGGGTCAGCTGCGGCGGGCGCACGCTGACCGGCGCCTGCCTCGCGGCTTGCTGGACGATTTGCTGCGGGATCTGCCGTGCCGCCGGAGCGACCGGCGCGGCATTCGTAAAGACGCGCGCCGGTACGATTGTCGCCGCGCCGCGGTTTGCGAAATTCTGGCTCGCGACCTGCGGCGGCGGATCGGCGGCGCCGCGGCTGCCGGCCGCGCTGGTCATCTGATTGATCGTCGTGATGTTGACATTGGCGATGTTGACGTTGCGGATATAGCCCGCGTTGCGCGTGTAGCTTGGCCAATAGACTTCGCCCGGCGCCAGCGGAAACCAGCCGACCGCCGGCCCGACACTGGGCGCGTCCCAGTAGCCCACACCGGGCTCGCCGACAAAGGCGACAAGCGCCGGCGCATAGACCGGCATCGGCACAAACTCGCCGGGGACCCAGGCCCATTGGTCTTCGACCATCGCCCAGCGCCCGTAATGGAACGGCGCAAAGCCCCAGGGCTCGTCATCGACCCAGCTCCAGCCCCACGGCTCGACCCAGACCCAATGCCCTTCGCGATACGGAGCCCAGCCCGACGCGACGCGGCGCGGGAACCAGACCTCGCCATATTGCGGGACGGCGCGCCAGGAGCCGTACTCGTCGAGCTCCTCATAGCCGGTCATCTGCGGCGACACGTGATACGGGGCCGCGAGGCGGCGCTCGTCATAATCGCGCGAGCGGCACCATTTTGTGAACGCGTCGCTCGTCGCGCGCTCGGTCGCCGCGGTCAGCGTCTGCGTCCCGCTGATGATTGCCGCGTCGCCGGCATTGACCGCGACATCGAGCGTGCCGCCGACAAAGCGGGCGCTGCCTTCGAACACGGCGATGCGCTCAGGCTGGTCCGGCCCGCCGGAGTCGATGTCGTAAATGCCGGGCTGCAGGATCCACACCGCACCGCGCGGCAGATCGATCTCGATGCTCTCGCCTTCGAGAAGCGTGCGGACCCGCAGATTGATGCGGCCCTGCGGCACGGCCAATTGCATGACCTGCTGATCGAGCTTTGTGACATCGAGCACGGTGTCGCCGGCAAAGGAGATCGTGCGGCTGCCGATGCGCAATTCGGCGCGCGATTTCGGATCGGTCCAGAACGAGCCGCCGGTCGCCACCGGATAATTGACCTTGGCCGCCGACCAGGCGGTTTCGCCCGCCAAGTGAAAACCGAGCTGGCCCGAGACAAAGCTGACCCGTCCGACCCGGGCGGGCGGCGCTTCCTGGGCAAAGGCCGGCAGGACGCCGATCAGGACGATCGCGAGAAGGCTGAAAGCGAGGCGGCGCATCGCAAACCTCGAAAAAGGGTTCCGGGCGACAACGGTTCGATTGCGGCGCCTTTGTGACGCCCTTTTCCCCATTAACGCATGGGTTGCGCGACTCTGTTCCGGGACGGTAAGCGCGGGGTTAAAGCCCGGGTTTGCGTCAATGCTTGCCTTTACCGCCGCCACCACCACCCCCACCATGCGGAGCGCCGCCACCGCCGCCGCCTTTCGGGCCGCCGCCCCCACCGCCATGTGGCGCGCCGCCACCGCCGAGATGAAAGGCGGGGCCGCCGCCTTTCGGGCCGCCGCCGCCGACATGTGCGGCCGCGCCTCGCGGCGCGGAGAAGCGGGGGGCGGCCGTGCGCGCGGCATGCGGCACTCCCCGAGCGACCCGCGGACCGGCAACATGGGCGGGACCGGCGTGCGCGATCCGCGGTGCGGCCATATGGGGTGCTCCGGCACGCA